>NZ_CAJCHS010000419.1 GCF_903970205.1 Nevskia soli
CCGGCCACCAACCGGATATATGTCGCCAACAGCGGCAGCAACGCCGTTACGGTGTTCGATGGCGCGACGAACAACCTGACCCTATTCAGCGGGGGGATGAATGCTTTCTCGGTGGACGTCAATCCCTTCACGAACACGGCCTACATCGGCGACACCGCGAATAACACGGTTTCCATCGTTAATGGGGCAAACGACGCGGTCACTTCGGTTCCGGTGGGGCAGCAGACATTTGCAACGCTGGTGAACCCGATCACCAACAAGATTTACGCGCTGAATTTCGGGAGCAACAGCATCACGGTGATTGACGGCGTAACCCAGTACACGGCTACGATAGCGACGGGTAAGTCGCCGGTGACCGGAGTGGTCAATCCGCTCACGGACATGATCTACGCGCTCAACTCCGACGGTATACCACCTGACTGCCGCGCCCTCCATTTCAAAGAACGGCAGCGGGAACTACGTCGTGCAGTTGACGTTCACCAACACGGGTAACGTGACGCTCGAACAGATCGGTTTCACGCTGGCGCAACTCAACTCGGCAAGCGCTCTGCTCCCCGCGCCGATTGCGAGCCTGGCGCCCGGGGCCAACGCGAGCGTACAACTGGTCTTCCCGTCTTCGGCCGGCGCGGATCAATCCGCTGCGCTGCTCAAGGTGGGCGCTCAGTATCTGGCTATGATCCCAGGCGGCTCGCCGCAAAGCGCTCCATTCACGGCGAACTACCGGCTGGTTCTTCCCTAATTACCTCTGCACTTGAACCGTCTGCACTAACAACAGGAGATATGACATGAAACGACTATCGACAGCTGCTTTGCTCATCGTTACGGCGACATTCTGCGCGAGTGCCAGCCCAATCAATATCGAGTTCCCGCAGACGGTCTATGACGTACTTCCCGGCGAACTCGTCGACGTGACCGCGATCCTGCAGAACACGGATCCAAACGACCCGGTGTATCTGAACGGCGACGACCTCAACGTACCGGAGAGTGCAAGCTCGACCGACTTCTTCTTCACCAACGTTCCCATCTCGCTGAATCCGTCAGCATCAACCGCAACCATTGAACTGTTCTCGTTCGTGGTGTCTTCGACCGCGGCGCCGGGAACTTATACGGGCACTTACGATCTTTTCGGCGGGGTGGGGACGGCCGACCAATATAACTTCGACCTGGTTGGTTCGCAGAGCTTCTCGATCTTCGTAGCTCCTGAACCATCGACGATGTTGCTGCTCGGATGCGGGCTGATGGCGATCGCCGCTGTGTCGCAAAGGTGGCGGCGGGCACGCTGCAAGTAAGTGACGGTCAGGTCAGGGTAAGAATCACGGGTTCTTACCCGCTGAATGTTCAATTATTGAATCTGGCTAAATCAGCGAAAAACTCTTTTCACCTTCGAGCCGGCGACTTCGGGTAAGGGCGTGTGTCATGGAAACGAAAGTAAGCGTCATGCCACCACCGCACAAACGTCGCGTGCGGTTCCGAATCAGAAACACGGTATAGGAAGTGAGGGTAAACGTGGAGATCGCAGTTCTTCCACTCCCAGCACCGGCCCCGCTTATTTTCAAATCCGATCAGACAACACTAAGCTCGAAGTAACCGCTAATAGTAGAGGTCAGCCGAGCCCGTTCTGACGGACTGTCTTCGGCCGAGGTGAAGTGGACCGTGATCGGTGGAAACCGAATCGTCCTGACCCACGAAGTTGCTCGTCGCGAAGTGACCAACTCACCGCGCCGTCAAAGCCGGTCGATCGCCGCGAGAACCGATTCCGGCCTGGCCCTCACACGAATATCATCCGTCAGATTCACCCACCGGATTGTGCCGGCCGCGTCAACGAGAAATTCGGCGGGCCGGGCGATGTCTTTGCCTCCCTCGCCGCCCTTCGCGTGTAGCACTCCGTACTGCCGGATCGTCTCGGCCTTGGGATCCGAGAGAAACGGAAACTTGTAGCCCCGTGACTGGCAGAGTTTCTGTGACTCGGCGGGCGAATCGACGCTGATTGCTACAACTTCAACGTCACGCTGATGGAACTCATTGAGGTGCTGCTCGAAACTCCGCAACTCGGAGTTGCAGAACGGTCACCAGTATCCACGATAGAAAACAAGCACAAGCCCCCGATGATTTCTCAAAAGATCAGAGGATGAGATTTCGTTTCCAGCAATATCTGCAAGCACGAATGGCGGTGCTTTTTGGCTCACGCCTAAGGCGGCTTCCGCGGATGGGATCTGCTTCGAGTAGTAAGTAACGCTCGCAACGAAGAGAGCGATCAGGAGGGCACTCAGCGCAGCAAGGATGGAGCCGCTGATCTTTCCACGGTTGCGCTCGGGATCGCGGAATGCCCGCCTGACGCCCGCCGCAATCAGAGCGCTGCCGATTAGGAAAAGAAGATAGGTTGCCCATGGAACGTCGCGGGTCGCGGGGAACAATGCGAAAACGGGGATGTAGCTTACGAGAGCGATAAGGACGACCGCGAATCCCGCCCAGATTAGAATATTCCGACGACGCTTCACGCCACAAACCTCATCACCAGTATAATCGCGAAGTTGTTAGCGCCAGCCCGAAGCGGGCGCCTAGAGGCCGGTGGTCTACACCGGGGTTAGCGAGTTCTTTCTGCAGAGTGTGGTCGCAATCCACCATCAGCTGCTTTCCCTAAAGCTTCCCGGCTCTCTCCTCAAAGTTACTCAATCTCACCCATCCGCCGCAGAAAGGGCTCGATCGTTAA
Source organism: Nevskia soli (assembly GCF_903970205.1). Classification (GTDB taxonomy): domain Bacteria; phylum Acidobacteriota; class Terriglobia; order Bryobacterales; family Bryobacteraceae; genus Bog-113. The sequence goes on from NZ_CAJCHS010000419.1 coordinate 2,711, forward strand.
GCCTTGAACGAAGACGGAAAACGCAACTACAGCGAAACTGATAGTCACAATCGTCTCGCGCTGCGGAACGTCACGTGGTAGTCCTAGCGCGAGAGCCAAGGCGACCGCGCCCCGCATCCCCCCAATATAAGACATGCTGATGTACTAAACCGATTGCAAGAGTAATAACGACCCAAACAGCGCGGAAGTCTCGATTCGCCTCATGCATTCCGATCAGTAGAAACACCAGCGAGTTTGCCACGAATGCCGCATACTCCCAAAAGCCGCGGATCGCCGCTTCGCCCCGCCACGTAATCTCGACGAGGTGATCGTCAGTCCTGTCCACCAGCAGACGGGCTCCGACGGCGATCGCGCCGCCACACGGCACGCCCCCGCCAATCGTCCTGTCCTGCCACCAGGGAGATTGCCAGTCCGAATCCAACCGCCGCCGTTCCATCGTTAAAGAGACTTTCGGCTTCAATCAGAACGAGTAAGCGGCCTTGCGCGCGGGATCGGTTGCCGCGATCAAAACCCCGAATAGAATCGCGCTCGACCAACTCCACCCCGCCAAATACTGCATCCCGGCGGCAGGTACCGCGGCGGATACCATTACCCAAAAATTCCGGCGAAGCTGATCCCAATGGAGATAGAACGCCGCCTCAAAAAAGGAGCGGAGGCAGTAGAGCGGTGAAAATGAGATCCTTCGTTAGCTCCACGCGGGGGTGCAAACGGAACGCTATGCCGAATCGTCACACCGCCTAACTTGTTCTTCATGCCCTGCCGGTGATCGCATTCGGCATGGTCTGGGATTCGGATCAAACTTCGGATCGCGCAGTAACCCACGCCCATGGAGCGGCCGGGTGCCGACCGTTGCGTAAGGATTTGTTTCGCGATCTCGGATTGTAAGTAAGCAAAGAGCGGAGATACCGGCGACCCCGCACTTCTCTGGGGGGTGCCGTCGATCCGATGGGCGGCGGGGATGGAACCTCTCAGGTGCATCTTAATAGGTGTTACTTCGTGCTAAATCGTGCTTTGGTTGCATGCCAGCGTGATGTTAGCGCGGGGCTTGCCACGCGTCCTCGAAACGATCTTTCGCGTTTACTCTACCTCAAAACTCATGGAGCTTATTCCGCTTCCGCCTTTAGTCGACACGCTCACCCGGCCCGACACCACACCTTCCGGAACGATCACTGTAATCCGCGTATCCGAGTCTACAGTGAACGAAGAAGTTCCCACCCGCCCGTCCCCGAACGCCACCGTTCTTGCGCCTGTGAAGCTTTCTCCGCGAACCGTCACGGGCGTCCCCGCCTTGCCCGAGGTTGGCGTGATCTGCTGCACCTTCGGCCTCACGCGAAATGGAAGATTCTCCAAGACATTTCCGCTCGGCAGCGTCACCTCGATGTAACCCGTGCTCGCTCCCACCGGCACGGTAACGTCAAGTTGCGTTGGAGAGACTGGGTTAAAGGTTGTGGTAACTCCATTGAAAGACACCCCCGTAGCCTCATCCAGACCCTCGCCCAGGATCGCGACGCCGTCACCCACGACATCCCCGGCCGGCAGCGCTTGGACTTGCGCGGGGAGGCCTGCGGTAACCTCATAGAGCACACCGTCCCCAGTGCCGCCGGCGATCGCCGAGCCATAGAAGTTTCCGTCTACCCCTTGCGTCAAGCCACCCCACGGTTGTCCACCGTCGCCCAGCCTCTGGAAGGAGTAGATCGTCGTCAACTGGCCCGAGAGCGTCAATTGGTACATCGTGCCCCAGCCCGCTCCCGTCCCTCCCGAGTAGGTTGTTCCGTAGAGATTGCGGTCACTGCCCTGCGTCAAGGACCCCTGGGGATATTGGCCGTCTCCTCCGCTGAACGAATAGACCGTCGTCAGCTCGCCGTCGGGCGTAATCTTGAACACCGTTCCCAGGTTCGAAACGCCGCCTGTGTAGGTTGTGCCGTATAGATTGCCATCGACGCTCTGAATCAAACCGCCCTCGGGATTCGAGCCGTCCGCGCAACCCGGCTGCGCGCAGAAGTTGTAAAGAGTGCTGAATTCGCCCGACACTGTAACGCGAAAGATCGTACCCGCGTTATACGCGCCCCCTTGATTGGTCGTTCCGTAGAGGCTTCCATTCGCCGCTAGCAGCAGGGTTCCAAGAGGCTCCGAACCATCCGGCCCGCTAAAAGAGTGCTCCCATAGGAAGCGGCCCGAGGGATCCATGCGGAACGCCGTCCCGCACCCTTGCGCGTCGGTGCAATTCACGCCGCCGTAGCGCGTCGTGCCATAGACATACCCAGCGTAGTCGAGCGCAAGCCCGCCCTCCGGTGCCGCGCCATCCGATCCTCGGAACGTGTGACATAGCGTAAATTGCCCGCCCGCGGAAATCCCGTAGATGGTGCCCTGGCCATATTGCCCGCCGCTACCGGTCGTCACCCATCCACCATCTTGGGTTGTACCGTAGAGGATTCCGCTCGGCGACTGCACGAGTCCGGTCGTCGGATTGGAGCCATCGGCGCAATTTGGCAGGGTGCAGAAACTGTAGATCGTAGCTAACCCTGAGCCTTGCAGCCCCAAGGCATAGATATTGCCGTGACTGTATCCATATTGCCCGGTAACTCCATACAGATTGCCATCAACAGCTTGAACCAGAGGACCCCACGCCGACCCTGGCCCCGCCAACAAGTAAAGGTCTCGAAACGTTGGCCCCGTGCTGTCACCCGCCCACGTGTACCTAATGGCAATTGTCAATAGAAGCAATACACCGGCTATTCGGATCACAGGCGGCTTACGAAGCATTACGGACCTCCGATCCGAAACTGTATCACGCGAGTCTTTACCCCCAGTCGCGCACCGCTCTCGCCAAGGGAAAGACGTGCGTCCAAGCCCACGTCTTCGGATGTACGCTGACCGCTAATAGATCGGCGTGAAGTAAGTCGACGTGAACTCGACCCGAAGACCCGTCGGATTCAGATCCGGCCCTGTATTGTGAACCACGAAGTAAAGGAACCCGATCGAGGAACCGCCAACCGTAGCTGAACCTTGAAACGGAGTCCAGGCCGCCCAGAGACTTGTACCCGAAAACGTTCCGATGGTCCCGCAGGTGCTTAAGCCTGCCGAATGGCTGGAGACGTAGATCGTATCGGGCGAGTCATCCACCAGAAACTTGCCACTCACATTGAGAGTGTAGTCTCCGCTTCCATCGAAAGCCGGGGGAACAGCAAAGGCAGTCACGTAAACATACCAGCCCGGGAGATTCGACGGCCCGCCGGCTGGTTCGATCCACTGTGACTTACCATCATCCGGATTCAACCAAGCGGCGGACGAGACGGCGCTCACGGGAACCGGCAAATAACCGAAATCCTCGATGCAGGGGTCCGGCGGAGCTGAGTTGTAAGAGCCATACGGATATGGCACGGCGATGTCCCAATTTCCATCAACGATCGGACCACCCCCTTCGGAATTTATCGGACTGACTAGCTCCGTTGCCAAGCACGCATCCGGTGGAAGGGCCTTGGCTGTCCGGCCGGTGTTGCAAAGCTGTAACGTCTCTATCTTTTGTGCACGCAGGGAAGCAGGGGAAAGACATAGCGCGCCGCAAAGCAGCGCGCCGCTGAGATAAATGGACCGATGACACATTGTTTTTTGCTCCTGGTTGGCTGGTTACCAGACTAGTATGGCTTGAAGTGTTTCGACTGGCGAGAGGCGCGGGAAGTAAAGGAATCTCCGCACTCGACTCGATCGTCAACAAACAGTTGGCTTGTTATCGCTATTGAAGAAAACGCCACGAAAATCCGTCCTGTGCCGGCGTCCGTTTTCGACTTTCTGAAACCCCGGGAGATTGCCGTCCCATCGATCCATCCGTCCGCCCGGGATCGCGCCTATGTCGAACGCAGGAATGTAAAGGCCGAATACGTCAGCACGTACGGTTTGCGGGGGTCCATCCTGCCTTACAACAACGCGGCATGGGAAAGCTGTCCCTATTCCTGAACTTCCTCATCCCGAAGCGCGTTCCGACGGGATGTGACCCATGTCGGAGGCGCCGTCGGCGTCACCACCACGCTATCGACGCTATCGGCCGGGTCTTCTCCTAAGCACCAACAGCTGGTCAAGATCACTGATCTTGCACCGCAACCTTCCGACGGAAGCCGTTGTTACAATTCATTGAATAACCTTGATTTCAATATCCTTTGAATTCGTTCAAATCGGCAGTAGGATTGATGGGCGCTGCAAGGCGGGATGAGAGTCCGAATCTGACAAGCGCCGATGAGGCAGAACTCCCACTGACGGCTGGGGCTTCGCCGGGTCGCGTCTTTTGGATCACTGGGTTGTCGGGCGCCGGTAAGACAACGGTGGGCCGCGAGCTATGGAGTCGACTGCGCGCCGCCGGCCGCCCCGCCACCTTCCTCGATGGCGACGCGCTCCGTAAGACAATTTCCGAAGATCTCGGTTACAGCGAGAACGACCGGCGGCGGTCGGCGATGCGCAACGCATGGCTGTGCCGCTTACTGCGTGAGCAGGGGGATGTTGTTTGCGCGACCGTCTCGATGTTTCACGAGGTGCAGCGTTGGAATCGGGAGAACATCCCCGGCTACATCGAGATTTACCTTCGTGTTCCCACAGACGAACTTCGGCGGCGAGATAGTAAAGGCCTCTACGCGGCGGCTGCCGGCGGTAATCTACGCGACGTCGTCGGGATTGATCTGTTGGCGGAAACTCCCGAGTCACCCGATCTGGTCATCGATAATTATGGCGCCAACTATGGCGACAGTCATGGCGCGATCAACGTTGCCGCAGCGGTCGAGCGCATATTGGCGGTAAGTGCGGGCCGTAATGGCGCAGAGGCTACAAAGGATCGTGTCGACTTCAAAACCAAGGCTGAATGCCTTGAAGCTCTAGCGCCCCTGCTGCGTAGTGGACGTATTCTGCCTCAAGTCCGATTCTCTGTTAGCGATTGGCGGTCGGACAGCGCGCACTGCCTCGCGGAGATCGCGGCTGCGCCTTGGGGCTCAGACCGCGTCATCGTGCGAAGCAGTGCCCGTGCGGAGGACGCAGGAGCGCGGAACTCTCAGGCGGGAAGGTACACCTCCGTACTCGATGTGGCCGGCAGTGAGTCGGTAGCGCGCGCAGTTGAACGGGTGATTGCCTCGTTTGGTCCGGAAGAAAGCGGAGACGACCAGGTCTTCGTGCAGCCCTTGCTGGAGCGCGTCGTTATGGCCGGGGTCGCCTTCTCGCGAAGTCCGAGCGGTGGCCCGTATTTCGTAATCAATTACGACGACCACTCCGGCTCTACCAATCGCGTGACCTCCGGCGTTGGCGAAGATCTCAGGACGTTCATCTGCCTGAGATCCCGGCCTGATCTCTGCCCGGCGTTGCTGCGGCCCGTCCTCGATCTCATCCAAGAACTTGAAACGCTGCTGGGGGGCGGTGCGATTGACGTGGAATTTGCCGTCAGCGACGACGGCCAGCTCTACCTTCTGCAAGTGCGTCCCCTTAGCGTCGATTACCCGCAGACACCGGATAGCAACGTGGACGCCGCGCTCGTAGAAATCGCGCGGAAGATCGAGAAACTGAGTTGCGCGCATCCTTACTTGCATGGCAGCCGAGCGATTTTTGGAGTGATGCCGGACTGGAATCCCGCCGAAATCATCGGCGTCCGGCCGAGGCCGTTATCCTTATCGCTCTATCGCGAACTCATCACGGACGCGATCTGGGCCTATCAACGGGATAACTATGGGTACAAGAATCTTCGGAGCTTCCCGCTGCTAGTCAGCTTTCACGGACTTCCTTACATCGACGTACGTGTCAGCTTCAATTCGTTCGTACCGCGGCACGTACCGGATGAACTCGCGGGACGGCTGGTCAACTACTACATTGATCGCCTTCTTGCCGAGCCGCATCTCCATGACAAAGTCGAGTTTGAAATCATTTTCTCGTGCTACACCCTTGACTTGCCGGGGCGCCTGGTTAGGCTTACCGACGAGGGATTTTCCGATGCGGATATTACCGTACTCTCCGACGCATTGCGACATCTCACGAACCGGATCACGCACGGCGAAACCGCTCTCTGGCGGCAAGATCGCGCCAAAATCGATGAGCTGGCGCGCCGGTTTTCGATAATCCGCGATTCGGAGATCGATAAGATCAGTCGCATTTACTGGCTCATCGAGGATTGCAAGCGATACGGAACGCTACCGTTTGCCGGTCTGGCGCGGGCAGGTTTTATTGCGGTTCAACTTCTTCAATCGTTAGTCGCGGTAGGCGTTCTCAGCGCCGACGAAAGCGCGACATTCATGGCGAGTGTCGATTCCGTCGGGTCGCGCATCGGGCGGGATTTTGGGCGACTGTCAAAGGCAGACTTCCTTGCCAAGTACGGCCATCTCCGGCCGGGGACTTACGACATCCTTTCACCGAGATATGACGAAGCGCCGGATCTGTATTTTGATTGGTCAAGCGTTCGGCAGACGGAGAGCCCGCCACCGCGCTTTTCCCTTTCCATCGAGCAATTACGCCATATCGAGCGGCTGCTAAAGGAACATCAGCTCGACATCGACCCGTTAAGTTTCATCGAGTTCATTAAGGCCGGTATCGAAGGCCGCGAACACGCAAAATTCGTGTTCACGAGAAGCCTCAGCTTCGCGCTGTCTCTAATTGAGCGTCTGGGTGAGGAGTACGGTTTGACCGCCCAGGATTGTGCTTATCTCAGCTACGACGTTGTCCGCGCGCTGTATAGCGAGAGCGGGTCGGTGCGTGAAGCGTTGCTGGAAAGTATGTCGCGCGGCAAAGAGCGACACGCGCTCACGCAGAATCTAATACTCCCTCCTATGATCTCGTCGCCCGACGAGGTATTCGCATTTCACCTTCCGCAGACCCAACCTAACTTCGTTACGCGCAAGAGCGTCACGGCGTCAGTGGCTTCAGTCGGCGATGCACCCGAAAGCTTCGCCGGACGGATTCTTTTCGTACCCAGCGCCGACCCCGGTTTCGATTGGATCTTCAGTCGCGGCATCAGCGGCTTCGTGACTCAGTTCGGCGGGGCCAACTCGCATATGGCGATCCGCGCCGGTGAACTCGACATACCCGCTGTGATCGGCGCCGGAGAGTCCCTGTTCGGGCGTTGGCAGATGGCGCGACTGTTGTGCCTCGACTGCCCGAATCAGAAAGTCGAGGTCATCGCATGAAGCGGGTGGCAGTGACTCAGCGAGTATCGTTAGTTCCAGAACGCGGCGAGCGCCGCGACTGCCTGGATCAAGCGTGGACGAGGTTTCTGTCCGCGTGCGACTTGCTACCGGTGCTGCTCCCTAACGTTACCGAGGCGGCTCTCGCGCTATGCGAACCGGACGGCGTGAGCGGCGTGGTGTTGACCGGGGGGAACGATCTCGCGGCCTTGGGAGGAGACAGTCCGGAACGCGATACCGTTGAGAAGGCGCTGCTGGATCTAGCCCAGGAACGCAGTCTGCCGGTTCTCGGCATTTGTCGCGGCATGCAGGCGATCCAACAGCGTTTTGCTGTTCCGCTAAGGCGGGTAGATGGCCATGTAACACCACGCCAGGTGATCCGGATCAACGGCGGCCTTCGGGAGGTTAACAGCTACCATCGCTTTGCCGCATTCGAAACCCGCGCGCCGCTTGAGGTCTGGGCCGTCGCCAATGATGGTGTCGTCGAAGCTGTTCGCCATTCCACGCAGCCTGTGACTGGGATCATGTGGCACCCGGAGCGTTGCTCTCCGTTCGCCGCGGAGGACGTGCTTCTGTTCCGCGATTCTTTTGCCGTGAAATGAAGCCCGTAATGATGCGCGGGCTGATTCTTGCCGCGGGCCGCGGCAGCCGCATGGGACATCTCACCGACGCATTGCCGAAATGCCTGATCGAACTCGAAGGCGAGCCGCTGATCGCGCGTCAAATCGCGGCGCTCACGCGGGGCGGGGTCGACGAAATCGGCGTAGTCAGAGGCTACCGTGCCGAGATGGTCGAACTACCCGGTGTCTCCTACTTCGCGAACGAGCAATGGGCCGAAACCAATATGGTGATGTCGCTTGTCGCAGCTGCCCCCTGGTTGCGTGCCGGACCGGTGGTCGTCAGCTATGGGGACATCTTCTACCGAAGCGAGTTGGTGCGAGGTCTGGCCGCCGCTCCGGGCCGCTTGGTAATTAGTTACGACCGGGCGTGGCGTCGTCTGTGGACGCTGCGTTTTGCCGATCCGTTAGCCGACGCCGAAACCTTCCGCGTTAATGCTGCAGGCGAGCTGGTGGAAATCGGCGGCAAGACGACGCGCTTCGAAGAGATTGAGGGGCAATATATGGGACTGTTGAAATTCACTCCGCCCGCGTGGACTTCGGTCGAGGCGCTGCTCAGTACTCTGAACGAGGAGACTCGCAACAACCTCGATATGACAGGATTGCTGAATCGATTGCTCGCAACAAAGGAATTTCCGATCGGCGCTTTCGGCGCTGCAGGTAACTGGGGCGAGATCGATAATCCGGAAGATGTGGCGCTGTACCGGAAGATGGTAAGTGACGGGGAACTCGTGCTTGAGGAGCCCCTGCCATGACGAAAACAGCGATGAAGCACGGAGACTTCACGGGCCTAGCCGGAGACTACGCGAGGTTTCGGCCGGGCTATGCGCCCCAAGTGGGGACCGCCGTTCTCAGTTACGTTGGACGCGAGTTGGCGGGCATCGACGCGGTTGACATCGGCGCCGGCACAGGTATTTGGACGCGTTCACTCGCGGCGCGAGGTTTGCGTTCCGTGCTCGCCGTGGAACCCAATGACGACATGCGCGCGCAAGGTATCGAGGGCTCGCGCGATACCAACATCGTCTGGCGAAAAGGATCCGCTGAAGCCACCGGTTTGCCAGACCGTTCAGCCGATCTGGTGAGCATGGCCTCCTCGCTCCATTGGGCCGATTTCGATCAAGCGTGCGATGAGTTTCATCGCATCCTGCGGCCGGGCGGCGTCTTTGCGGCTCTTTGGAATCCGCGCTTAATCGAGGTGAATCCGCTGCTCGTCGAGATCGAAGCGCAGATTTCTTTACTTAAGCCAGGCATCGAGCGTGTATCCTCCGGCCGATCTGGACTCACCGAGCGGCTGACCGACATGTTGAGCGCCAAGCCGCAATTTTCTGAGGTGCTCTACCTTGAAGGCAGGCACTCCGTTCACCAGACGCCGGCGCAGTACCTGGGAGTATGGCGCTCGGTGAACGATCTTCAAGTGCAATTAGGTCCTGAACTCTTCGAGAGATTCCTGAATTTCATCGAGAACCGAATCGCCGATGTGAAGTCGATCGAGACGACCTACCTGACTCGGGCGTGGGCGGTGCGCCGGGCGTAACGTCCAGTCAAGCCGCTGACTTATAGCCCATTCTCTCGATCCTTCGTTTCGTTACGACACTTAGCCCGTTGAGGAAATTTCTGAAATTATGAACTTTCTGTCTAACCTCTAGATATCCGTAAGCCTTCGTTCGCGGGTGATTTACGCGCAAGCCCCTCAAATCGAGATCGACAGACATGACTCCGGCGATCTTAGTAAGTTCGACGAGCGGATCAATTATGAAGTCCTCAAGACGTAAGGCGAGCGAAGCGCTTTCAAGATGAAGCTCAGTCTCCTCAACAAATTCATCGAATGAAAGAAATCGCGGATGTACGGCTGCGAAGAACTTAGGGTCACCCTCGGCGAAGGACTGGAACTCGGGAAAATTCTTCTCTAAGTCGGCACACAGATGATCGATGTTTTGGTAAACCTGTGAGATTCCGGAGACTTGCCTGTTCTCCCGAATAAAGGTGCGCCACCAAATCCAGTTCGTCAGCAAGGAATCGAAGGGATGCCGGTAAACAAAAACCGACTCTGCAAATCCCGATCTGACGGCCTCGTTTATACGGCTCGTTAACTCAGGACGGGCCTGACCGTAAGAGAGATATTTGTTTGTGGCGTGGCCGCTGTAAATCATCGGGGTCGGACCCGGATGTAAACGGATAGTGTCTCGAAAGTACTTCGTCCGCTCGCCAATGTGCTCTAATATCAACTCGTTGACATAGAGGCGTCCGGTGCCGAACAATCCGATAATGTAAATTGTTTTTTCGGTCTCTAGGCCCGTGTCGATATAAAGTCGGGAGTCATGGGGGAGGCGCTTACTCAAGACGTTTTCGATTGCATCGCTTGGTACTCCCAAATTCGCGCCTTGCGATAGAATTCCTGGCGCCTGGATCTGACGGGATAAGAGCGCAAGCTGCTCTTGAATTGACTCCCTGAACATGGCGTTCGCCTTCTCTGCCTGCGCCAGACGCGATTCCAGGGCCGCCATGTTCCTGGCAAGGTGCCCCATCGCGTTCATGTTCATCGAAGCGTGGTCAAGGGCTGTGACGATTTCTTGCAATGACCGAGCCACGGCGGCATTGAAACGACGCAAGGGCCTCGTATACCACGCGAACAGGCGCGCACGCACCCTCCTACCGATCTGAATGAGCCAGCTATACCAACCTCGCGGGAGTGGATCGATTCCCCCGACATCGTTATTGAGTTCGCCCAAAGCGGCTGTTTCACGGCGCAGTTCGTCGAAGTCATAGGGCCAGAAATAGAGAGCCGGGGGCCTGTTGAATCGGTTCGGATACATATCACTGTTGTTTTGGGCGAGAATCACGGATCGTGTTCGATAACCTGGCACAATTCATATCGCTAGTATGCACGGTCGCAAACCTCAGCTCACCGGATTGGCGGCTGCTTACTACTTATGGCCGCAAATCATAACCGATTTTCTCAATGCGTCTTTTGGTCTCGGCATCCAGGCCATCGATGAAGTCTCTGAATTGGGGAACCCCGTCTCTAACAGCCCGATAGCCGAAAGGCTTCGACTTCGGAGGGATTACATAGGAACGGCTCAAATCGACATCAACCGACATGACTTCAGCGATCTTAGAGAACTCCCTGGATGCATTGATCATGAAATCCTCAAGGCGCAACGTGAGCGTGGCGGAATTGAAATGAAGTTCAGTCTCCTCAACAAACTCCCGGAAAGACAGAAATCGCAGGCCTGGTTCGCCCTCAAAGAAACCAGGGTCGCCTTCAGCGAAGCTCTTGAATTCGAGAAAGTTCCGGTCGAGATCAAGACATAGCTCGTCCGTGTTTTCATAACGCTGCGCAATGCCGGAGATCGATCTGTGGTCGCGAATGTATGTTCGCCACCAAACCCAATTGGTCAATACCGAGTCGAGGGGATGACGATAGGCAAAAATGAGATCGGCAAATCTTGACTCGACCGCCCCTAAGATGCGGTTCATCACCGGCGGCAGCTCCTGGGCCCGCGAGACGTATTTCATCGTGGCGTGGCCGCTGTAGATCATCGGTGTCGGGCCGGGATGCAGGCGAACTGTATCTCTAAAATACTTACTCCTTTCTCCGATATTCTGAACCACCACTTCGTTAATATATCGGCGTCCGGTACCGAACAGACCGATGATGTAGGCGGTTCGCTCTTTGACGTGGTTCGTATCGATCCGATGCCGGACATCCTGACGCGCAAGGCTCCAGTCTATTTCCATCATTTGCTCGTGCAATAAGTCGAGCTGTTCTTGCACGGACACGGCCGCCGCCGCGCGCTTCTTCTCGGACTGCTCCAACCGCGCTTCAAGAGCAGTCACGCTCATCGCAAGGTGCTCGATCGCAACTGTGTTCTTGCCGATCACATCAGGAGGCGTCATGTTCGCGGAAAGGTGCGAGAGCGCCCACTCGATTCGCTTGAGCAATTGACTTACGGCGGTGACGAATTCGAGCAAGGGCCGGGTATACCAGCCCAACCCGCGGGCAAGCAATTTCTTAAAACCTTGAAGTAAGTCGTTGTGCCAGCCGGGAAGCCGCGGATTGACGATCCCTACGGCGCTGCTAAGTCCCTCAAGGGTATTGGCCATGCGGCGTAGTTCATTGAAGTCATAGAGTTCCCACCCGTCATCGGTCCAGCGGACAAACTGCGCGTCGTTCATATGACCGAGAATGGCTGCGACGGCGAGTACGGGCGGTGGTTCGGGCACACGTTGGACGAGGAGTGCGGCGATGTTCGGCGTAGTACGCGGCAAGTCTGTTCCGACAAACTCCATGAGGCAGAGCGCCTTGACCACGCGGGGCGCCATTCCCGGGTAGTCCTTGTCGCCCTCGAAGCGTCGTCCAATCGCAAGAATGTCATTCCGCTTCTCACGCGGAAGAGCCGATTCAACGGCTTCATACATCTTGTCGAGGCTGACCAGAGCGCCGATAGGCTGAGCGGCCAGCTGCATCCGGTGCGACTCGAAGATTTGGAGACATCTGTTGACGACACGGCTGTCACTGCCGCCGATCCCGGCCGCGATATCCTTGGCCAGATCGACCAAGTGAGGAAGATACGGATAACAGTTGACAAACTGTTCCTCGTCGAACTCCGTGCGCCGAGAGCACCGCTCCAGGGCGATACTCTGAAGCAGCGAAGCACCAAACTCTCGATAGAGTGTCTTAAGAATCGATTCCCGATTCGCCTCTGTCATTAGCACAGGACGGACCGCAAGCTTGCTCGCGTCTCAGTGAAGATCCAAGGCCGATCCCGCCGTTGACCGCGGCTGCGTTTTGTCATTTACGTAATGTACGTGTTCGACGGCGAAAGTTCAAGCAACCGCCTCATGGATTGCTGAACGAGCGTCTCAAAGTTAGTTGCCGAGCCCTGTAAACGGAATCGAAAACAGAAGCGTTTCCGATCCGCTCCAACTGGTTCCGTCAGGAAAAGATGGTGATCTTGATTCAAACCAGTCCCCCGATTGCGTGGCGATCATACGGCCCTCGATTAATCCCAATTCAAGTCTGCGACTGAGCAGGAAAACGCTCGCAATCTGCCCGGCCCCGTTCCTCCGGCCCGAGGACATACTACAAGCCTGGTCAAGTTCTTGCGAATTCACGAATAGCTGTTGTACCGTTTGTTGGCGACGGCTTTCGCTTCTGATCGGCGTCCGCTGCCAAAACCATGCCGGAGACGATGTGCCTGAGGGATCTGAATTCCGGCTGCTGATAAGATCATGGCCACTAAAGATCCCTAGTAGGTTTGCCCACGTCTTTATTCCCACATTGTTCCAGGCTTCGGCGGCGGAGTTAGCATAGGGCGACCCAGCCATAGAGTATGCGCCTGGCCCATAGCCGTCCGTCCTTTGAAATTGCGTTCCATTCGTGGTCAGCCACGCATGAGTCGTGATATAACATTCGCAATCCGGATTGGCTGACATAACGTCGTAGGCCCAGGACCAGACGGCGTTGCCCGCGAAGAAATCCATCGCTAGAAATAGAAGTCTTGTGCCCGAGATATCGAACTTTACTGCCGTATTGGCTCCGGTAGTGTCGTAGGAAGCTACCCAGTAAGCCGCGTCCCCGTCACCAAGAGAGATACCGGAGCCATAGACTCGAGAACGGTTCCGCGCGGAGAAAAAGCCCGTCGAGAATTGCGCGCCCAGGTTACTCCGTGAAGAAGGGCTGCCGGAATAATCGTGATTTCCCGGAGGTGTGATAAACGCAATGCCGTTCTTGTCAAGAGTGGCCCAGGCGGCCTGCGCGTTTGCGAACTCATTACCCGTGGCGGAGTTCACGCAATCGCCGACGCCCACGACGGTCTTGATATTAGCCCTGAAGGAAGGAGGGCTGGACGTGAGGGCAATATTCTTGTGATCTACGATCCACCTCATCATCGCAGCGTAATAGCCGCCGAGCTTATCCGGGCACGATGCGGCAAGGTACTGGGGATCGGGAATAATTACTATGGTGAAGTCAGCGCCCGGCACAGATCGAACACCTTTGAGGCGCGATGCCCCGGCGCCGACGAGCCCGCTAAGTAGAGACGCGCTGAATCCTCTCCTGGTAATCGGTTTCAACAGTTGTGCTCCATCTTACCGCGTGTCCAGGAATCGCCAGCCGTCGCCGATCGGCCTTGCATGGTGATGCAGGCGTGTCTCCGGAAGAGTAGTTTATGCTGAAAGTGGTGCGCGGTGTCGCTTGGAGATCGTTGCTTCTGTTCATGGCGGCTGTTTGGGCCGCCGCCGCGCAAAGCTGGGATTCCAGCGGAAATGGATTGCTGAATGGCACTTACTACTTCCGCCAGGTCATGTGGCTCGGCGGTTATAATTCCGCCAATGATCTTCCGGAAACCATAGCGATCTACGGCAACATCGTTTTCGATGGTAATGGAACCTATATTGTCACCGCGCAGGCTTACGACGGGGCCGAAAACGCGGTCACATCGATTAGTGGCTCCGGCGCCTACACCATCGCGGCCAGCGGCTACGGTTACATGTCCACACCTCTCAAATTCGTCTACCCGCAATTTGAAGGCGATGAGATCAATGTGCTGGTATCTCCATCCCAAGTCATGGTTGGGAGCACGACAGATAATCGCACCGGTTACAACGACCTGTTCGTTGCGGCGCAAGCTCCGACATCGGCGCCTTCGCTGCAGGGGACATTTTCCGTTATCGGTGTAGGTATTCCCGCTCTGACCCTTGACTTGAACCACACGCGGGCTTACTCGTTTACTATGACCGGCACCGGCAGCACCGTCGCCACCACGGCTCTCAGCGGGGCTCTCGGGTTGAACACTACAGCAATGACGCAGCCGGCTTTCTCCGGGGTCCAGTATTCTGCCATTGCCGGCGGTGCGGCTGTGACATTCGGTAACGAGTTGACGACCGCCGATCTTGATACGAACCTGATGTCCGGCACCAAATACTTCTATTTCTCGCCCGATGGCAATTTCTTTTTCGGTGGCGATCCCGAGGATACCGACTTCATCGTCGGCGTGCGCCAGGGCTCCAGCGGTTCCTTCGCTGCGCAAAATTCGTACTACGCAGGCGGTATCTTTCAGGACGACTCCCAGGTCAGCATCTGCGGCTGTACGTGGCTGAACAGCACCTATGGCGGATATCACTTCCTCACCGGCGCCAATAACGGGGAGATTTTGGCGCATCAGCGGGATAACGTTGTGGGCCCACCACGCGGCAGTTTCACCGACGACTACATATACTCCGATCTGCCGGGACTGGCGAGCATCGATTTCTACAACCAATACGTGTTCGGCCCGGGTGGCACATTCGGGATCGGCTTTGCGAATGTGGGCTACGGATTCCTCGGGATCGAGGTCCTTATGGAGGCGCCCAACTACACGTCGGCTCCTACTTCCGCGCCTTATATCTATCCGACCGGCATCGTAAACGCAGGCTCCTTCGCTCCCTTCACCGCGGAGTTCGCGCCCGGGGAATACATCTCGATTTTCGGGGCCAACCTGGCAACCACAACGGCGGCGAACCCCACTCTCCCCACTAGCTTGGGTGGCGTGCAAGTGCTGGTGAATGGAGTTGCGACGGAGGTTCCTTACGTCAGCCCCGGCCAAGTCAACGCAGTGATTCCGCTGGGCATCGACACCAGTATCGCCTCGATTCAGGTAGTCAACAGTTTGGGAGCATCGAACACAGTAAGTAACTACGTCGGGGACACCCAATTCGGCATATTCAACGGTGCAACTTCCGCGCCAGCCGTATTCCACGCCAACAATACGATCGTCAGCGCTTCGAACCCAGCCGCGGCCGGGGAGGAATTGGCGATTTATCTGACGGGACTTGGCACACTGGACACCTCGGGCAATGCCACCAACCTCAGCTACATGACAGTCGATTTCTCGGGGGTGGCAGGTACCGTCGACTACGCCGGCATTGAGCCGGGAACCCCACTCGCGGTTGGGGCCGCATACCAGATGAACGTGACCGTGCCGAGCGGAGCGATCTCCGGGTTGAATCATCTGGATATCGGAGGACTGGCCAGCTACAACGGCGAAACGCTCCTTTGCGTTACCAGTTGTACTGACTCCTCGCTTGGAAGCGAGGTCAGGCGCCGGAGAGCTAAAACCACCCGATCCGCCGTGCGGCCTCGCTTCCCTGATTCGCCGAGGGTCGTGTTCCCGCCAGCTCGGGCACCTGCCCCCGAAGCGGCGCTCGCACCTGCTCCGTGACCGGCGGAGGACAGCGGCGGAAGCGCTCCGTCCGATCAGACTCCGTCGCCGCTCACGAATCATCAAATTTCGCAATCGCACAACGTCTCACTTTCGGGGTTCACTCCATTTGACGGGTTCAAATCTGGGTTCCCAGGGTTCAAACCTAGGTTTTCCGGGTTCAAATCCGGGTTCCCCGGGTTCGTTTTTTTTGATGAAGTGCATTGTTTTCAATAACTCCCCAGGTTCGTTTCGCTATTTTTTGCTGCTTGAAGCTTTTTAGCCGCGGATCGACGCGGATGAACACGGATGTCCCTCTGCACGGATTGTAGCGGGTGGTTTTGGCGCGGACCGGGGGCGGTGGGGGGATTTTGGGCGTAAGGTGTTGGAACGGTGGGCTGAAATAAAGTTTGGGGTTTGGGGAATCACAGG
>NZ_CAJCHS010000420.1 GCF_903970205.1 Nevskia soli
CGCTTCAGAGCTTCTTCGATATAGCCGCATCGGTGTAGCAGGCGCTCAGCACTTATCGAAGTCAAACCCTCGGCCACGGCATTAAGAAACGCAGGCTGATCCGTAAGTCCCACCGGCGCGGTTTCATAGACCGGAGACACACGAGTGATCCGCAGGTCGGGCGCTTTCAACGCCGATAGCGCCCGTTCCAGATAGGCGGCGCGGTCACCCAGGTTGGAGCCGAGTCCGAGAAAGAATCGCGTCAAAAGAGTCCCGGTTGATCGCTGCGCGGCGAATACTTGTTGACGCCAAAATATTCGAAAGCACGGTCGGTTCCGGTCCTCCCGCGCGGCGTCCGGTTGATGAACCCGAGCTGGATCAGATACGGTTCGTACACCTCTTCGATCGTTTCGGGCTCCTCGGCGATAGATGCCGCGATGGTATTAATGCCGACCGGACCCCCGCGGTATTTCTCGAGCACCGTTCGCATGATCTTCTGGTCGATCTCATCGAGGCCGAAGCGATCGACTTCCAGGAGATCGAGCGCGGTCTCGGCAACCTGCTTCGTGATCTCGCCGGAAGCGCGCACTTGCGCGTAGTCGCGAACGCGGCGCAACAGCCGGTTGGCGATACGCGGGGTTCCACGGCTACGGCGCGCGATCTCTTCGGCGCCGGCGAGATCGACGGAGACGCTCAAGAGTCGTGCGGAGCGCTGGACAATGCGCGTGAGTTCCTCAACCTCGTAAGGATTCAGGCGCAGGACCAGACCGAAGCGGCCGCGCATGGGAGCGCTGACCAAGCCTTGCCGCGTGGTCGCGCCGATCGCCGTGAAATGCGGGAGCGGGATTGAATGCGTGCGCGCGCCGGGCCCGGAGCCGATCAAAATATCGAGACTGAAATCTTCCAGCGCGGAATACAACATCTCTTCAACATCGGGCAGCAATCGATGCACCTCGTCGATGAAGAAGACTTGCTTGGGCTGCAGGGTGCTGAGGATGCCGGAGAGGTCGAGTTTCTTCTGCAGCACCGGCCCGGAGGTCTGCCCGAACGCGACTTCGAGTTCTGCGGCGATGATGGAACCTAGCGTGGTTTTGCCGAGGCCCGGCGGCCCATAGAGAAGAACGTGATCCATCGCTTCGCCGCGGTGGCGCGCGGCTTCGATGGCAATCGCCAGGTTCTCTTTGAGCTTCGGCTGCCCGGTGAAATCCGCAAGACGGCGCGGGCGCAGGCTCGCTTCGAACTGCGCGTCTTCGGCGTTCGGGGCGGCCGAGACGATTCTACTATCTGCCATTTGAAGGAAGCCCTATTATCTGACGAACTCAAGCGCGCGCCGGAAGAGCGGCTCGAAATCTTCGCCTGCGCCCGCGGCACGTGCTCGGCGAATCGCGGATTCAGCCACCGGACGCGCGCAGCCGAGGTTCAGGAGCGCGGAGAGGACATCGCGATCGATCTCGGATAAAGCGGGCTGCTCCGGTGTAGCGCCGTCGGCGGCAGCCGGCGCGATCAGCTTGTCTTTGAGTTCGAGGACCATGCGCTCGGCGGTCTTCTTGCCGACGCCGGGGATGCGGACCAGGCGTTCGATTTCGCTATTGCGGATGGCGCGGATCAGGTCCGGTGCGGCCAAGCCGGAGAGTATCGTGATCGCGAGTTTGGGGCCGATGCCGCTGACGCCGATCAGCTTTTCGAAGACTTGCTTCTCTTCGGCGCTGTTGAATCCGAAGAGCGCGATGGCGTCTTCCCGCACGTGCGTATGGATGCGCAGACGTACTTCCGCGCCGGGGTTGGGCAGGGCGGAGTAAGTGCTTACTGGAATCGTGACATCGTACCCGACGCCCGCGACATCGACGATTGCCTGGTTGGGGGATTTCTCGAGTAGAGTACCGCGAAGGAGCGCAATCATCCGAGACTAGTTTACTGGAGTTGCGATGAAGCCGTGAGACACGTTGTTCGTATCGTAATAAGTTCCGGAGACGACGCCGCTGTCGTTGATTCCTAACGCCAGCGTTTGAGTACTTCCCGGATAACTGATGTTCGTAAACTGTCCCTGAGAGTAGACGAAGCCTTGAGATATCTGGTTAGTGTTCTGAGCGAAAACGGCAATGACGCCTGCGTCGTAGAACCGACAATCGCAAGAGAATCGCTGATGCCGATCGCATCGGTTTCCGTTGCGCCGGGAACCCGGAAGGTTTTGAAAGTGCCGTTCGCGCCACGGACAAAGCCCAAGTCAAAGGTAGATCCTTTCTTGTCGATGAATTCGTAGGAGCCGACCACATCGCCTTTCGAATTAATCCGGTTGATGCTGGTATAGGTGAAGGTCTGTTGAGCCACCGCCGCCAGTAAGAGTCCGGCCCCGCTACAAAGAGGCGGATAGCTTTTCGTGGCATTGCACAATAGTATCGCTAAGAGCTTGTGCCAAGACCGGCTCCCTCACGGTCGCGGCTCAGTAACGCGAGAAATCGCCAACGCAAATGAATCGGCAACGCAAGTGAATCGCCAACGCAATGAATCGGCAACGCGAGGAATCGGCAACGCAAGGGAATCGGCAACGCGATGAATCGGCAATGCAAGGAATCGGCAACGCAAGGAATCGGCAATGCGAGGAATCGGTAACGCAATGAATCGGTAACGCAATGAATCGGCAACGCAAGGAATCGGTAACGCGATGAATCGGCAACGCGATGAATCGGCAATGCAATGAATCGCCAACGCAAGTGAATCGGCAATGCGATGAATCGGCAATGCAATGAATCGGTAACGCAATGAACCTACTGAGCCGCGCGCGTGAGCAAGCGGTCTTTTCGGACTCTCCACCCGAGCCGCTATGCGACGATCTCGTTAATGGCACGCAGGCGGTTCTTCGTGGGCCGGTTTCAGAAGGGCGCGGCGGTGATTGAGGGCGATGAAGCCGCTCATCTAACACGCGTGCTTCGGGTGGAAAAGGGCCAGCAGTTCGAGATCTCAGATAACTCCGAAGTGTGGCTGGCGACGGTGACGGAAGCCCGCAAATCGCTCGTCGCATTCGAACTTGTTGAGCCCATGGAAGCCGGTCCTGCTGCCGCGCCCGTTGATCTATATGCCGCGCTATTCAAGTTCGACCGCTTCGAGTGGATGATCGAAAAGGCTACTGAACTTGGCGTCCGGCGCGTGATTCCAGTTGAAACCAAGCGCAGCGAACAGGGCTTGTTTGCCGCGGCGGAAAAGCGCGTCGAGCGCTGGCGCCGGATTGCCCGCGAAGCCAGCCAGCAATCGCGGCGCGCGCAGTTGCCGGAGATCGCCGCTGCGATCCGGTTCCGCGAGTTGCCGCGCGATGGCGAACGTGTCCTGCTCGACGAACTGCAAGGGACTCCAACGCTGCAAATCAAGGCTTCGCCGGTCGCGCTACTCGCCGGTCCCGAGGGCGGTTGGACGGATGACGAACGGGAAAATCTGCGCGCCAACTGCTGGACTGCCGCTTCGCTCGGCGCCACCGTGCTGCGCGCCGAGACGGCAGCGATTGCCGGGCTCGCGGTCGTGATACATGAGCTCGCCGGGCTGAACACTAGGCAGACAGATACACTGAAAAGCTAATGCATTCGATGAGCTCGACATCGGCTTTCCTGCAAGCCTATGCGAGATTCCTTCCCCTGCTTTTCATTCAGCTCCTGATTGCCTATCTCGGAGCGAAGCGATGGCCGCGTTTGCGGTCCTTCTTCTACGGGCTGTTCGCGCTCGTCTTCCTCTACTCTTTCGCCGGTTTTCCGCGATTTGGCGGCAAGATGAGCCGCCCCGGCTGGATGGTCTTTGCGATGGGTTTATGGACGTACACGTCCACCATCGCGTTTGCTTGCTACATGGCGGTCGAAGGCATCGGGTGGGTGATTCGGTTTTTTTCGCCGAGCGCCCGCGCGGGGTCGTCGACGGCTGCCACGCGTTCAACAGACAAAACACGAAGAGAACTGATCACCACGGCGGCTTATGTGGCAGCGGCGATTCCGACCGGCGTCCTGCTCTACGGCTGCGCGATCGAGCGCGAGCGCTTTCGCGTGGAAGAGGTCAGCATCCCCTTCGCCAATCTGCCCGCGGACCTGGAAGGCTTTCGCATCCTGCAACTCAGCGATGTACACCGCAGCGCGTTTCTGAGCCAGAAAGATCTGACGCGCGTGGTCGATGCGTGCCGCGAGCTGAAGCCTGACATGATTGTCCATACCGGCGACTTCATCAGCGGCAAGGGCGACCCACTCGAAGCGTGCATCGATGAACTGGCGCGGCTAAATAACAACGAACCCGCATTCGGCTGCCTGGGGAACCACGAGATCTATGCCGAAGCCGAGAACCTGGCGACGCTCCTTGCCGCGCGGCGCGGGATAACGGTCCTTCGTCAAGCCACCACGCAGATCCGGCGCGGCAATGTCGTCATCAATCTGGCCGGGGTCGATTATCTGCGCCGCATCAGTAGCGGCAAATATCTGACCGGGCGTGAAGGGCTGCTACTGCCCGGCGCCTTCAACGTGCTGCTGTCGCATAACCCGGATGTATTTCGAGCTTCGGCGCCGCTGGGGTTCGATCTGACTCTAAGCGGCCATACGCACGGAGGGCAGATCCGGACGGAGATCCTGCACGAAGACATCGACATGGCCCGCTTCTACACCCCCTACGTCTCCGGGCTGTATCGCTCCGGAACCCGAGTATGCTACGTAACGCGGGGCATCGGCTCGATCGGCATTCCGTCGCGGGTTGGCGCGCCCCCCGAAATCACCCTGATGAAATTCACAAAGGCTTAACAATTCCGTGAGATATCTCGTCATCAGCGACCTGCACGGCAACTGGGAAGCGTTGTCGGCCGTGCTGCGGGACGCTATCGACCAATATGATCAGGTGCTATGCTGCGGCGACATCGTGGGCTACGGGGCCGATCCAAATCCAGTGACGGAATGGGTGCGTAAAAACGCGGCGGCAGTGATCCGCGGCAATCATGACCGCGCCTGCGCCACGTTGACCGGAATCGAGTGGTTCAACCCGCTCGCGCAGGCCGCTACACGCTGGACGCATCGGGCGCTGAGCGATGAAAATCGCGCCTGGTTGAGCGAACTGCCGCATGGTCCCGCGCAGGTGGAGGATTTTCAGATGGTACACGGCTCTCCCGTGGACGAAGACGAGTATCTGGTGTCGCTGCATGAGGCGCGCGAAGCGTTCGGATTCACGGAACAGCATTTGACATTCTTCGGGCACACCCACATCCAGGGCGGCTTCGAACAGCGGCAGAACCGGACGATGCAGTGGAATCCGGCAGATCTGCGGTTCCCCCGTATGGTCGACGATGTCGCGTCGTATCTGGTGAACCCCGGCTCAGTGGGGCAGCCGCGCGATAAAGACCGGCGCGCCGGATATGCGCTGTTCGATCGGGCATCACGAACTCTGGAGTTGCGGCGCATCAGCTACGACATTATGACCGCGCAGCACAAGATCGTGGACGCGGGACTTCCTGAGCCGCTCGCCGTTCGATTGGGATTTGGATGTTGATCCGGATGCTGATTTGACGTACGTCTGGCGCAAGCCGCAGTGGTTCGCGGCAACCACAACCTCAACACGATCGAACCCGATGGCAGATCTGGCCGTGGGGCTGGGCACACTGGGGCTGCTATACGTAGTGGCGCGCGTGGGCGGCGAGAGCCTGGTGCGCTTCCATCCGCCGGATGTGATTCCGGCGGTCAGTCTGGACCCGCGAAATCTGCCCAACTACGCGGCGCGCTCGACGCTGCGCATGTTCATCGCGCTGATTCTCTCAACCATCTTCACGTTCGTTTATGGCTACGCGGCGGCACGCAGCCGGCGTGCGGAGAGAGTGCTGGTGCCGCTGCTGGACATTCTGCAATCGGTTCCCGTGCTGGGGTTTCTATCGATCACGGTGACGGGGTTCATCGCGCTGTTTCGAGGAAGCCTGCTGGGTCTGGAAGCGGCATCGATCTTCGCCATCTTCACCGGACAAGCCTGGAACATGACCTTCTCGTTCTATCAATCGCTGCGCACGGTGCCGCACGAATTGGATGAGATGGCGACCCTGTATGGCCTGTCGCTCTGGGAGCGCTTCACGCGATTGGAATTGCCGTCGTCGGTAATCGGGCTGGTGTGGAACGGAATGATGAGCTTCGGCGGCGGCTGGTTTTTCCTGGCGGCTACCGAAGCCATCAGCGTGTTGAATCGGAGTTACACGCTTCCGGGGATTGGTTCGTATGTAGCGGCGGCAACGGCGGCGAAGGACTTCCACGCGCTGGCGTGGGCCATCCTGACGATGACCGTGTTGGTCTTGGCGATCGATCAGTTCTTCTGGCGTCCGCTGGTGACGCTGGCGGATCGATACAAGCTCGAGCTTACGGCGGGCGAGACGCGGCGTTTCTGGGTGAATGACTTATGGCGCGCGGCGCGGCTGCCCTTCGTGGTCAAGAGTTTGTTTGCGGTGTTGGGCCGGCCGATCGACCGCGCGTTGAGTGCGTGGACCAGGCCCTCGCCGCATAGCGTCGAGGCTGCGGAGAAACCGCGAAGCGATCGGCTGTTCAACGCAGTCGTGACCATTGTGGCGGTAGTGTTGATCGGCTTG
>NZ_CAJCHS010000421.1 GCF_903970205.1 Nevskia soli
GAGCCGGACTTCTCGACCGCGCTGTGCAGCACGCCCATATCCAGCAAATCGCCTTCCCTGGATATTCCCTGGCCGTACAGAATATCGAACTCGGCTTCGCGGAACGGTGATGCCACTTTGTTCTTCACCACTTTGCATTTGGTGCGGTTGCCGACCGTCGTTTCGCCGTCTTTGATGGCCGCCATGCGCCGCACTTCCATGCGCACCGAACAATAGAACTTCAGAGCGCGTCCACCGGTGGTTGTTTCCGGATTCCCGAACACCACGCCGATCTTCTCGCGCACCTGGTTGATGAAAATCAGGCACGTGTTCGTGCGGCTCACCACGCCGGTCAATTTACGAAGCGCCTGAGACATCAGGCGGGCGTGCAGGCCCATGTGGCTATCGCCCATGTCGCCTTCGAGTTCCGCTTTCGGCACCAGCGCCGCCACGGAATCGACCACCACGACATCCACCGCGCCGGAGTTAATCAGCACGTTCGCTATTTCGAGCGCTTGTTCGCCATGATCGGGTTGCGAAACCAGCAGGTTATCCACGTCCACGCCCAGTTTGCGCGCGTACGCCGGATCCAGAGCGTGCTCCGCGTCGATGAACGCCGCTGTCCCGCCGGCCTTCTGCGCCTGCGCGATGATCTGCAGCGTGAGCGTCGTCTTGCCGGACGATTCCGGACCATAGATTTCCACGACGCGTCCTCGCGGCACCCCTCCCACCCCAAGCGCGGAGTCGATGGAGATGGAGCCGGTCGAAATGACGCTGACTGCGCTGACCGTATCGGAACCAAGGCGGACGATCGAGCCCTTTCCGAACTGCTTTTCAATGGCGACCAGGGTCTGGTCAATGGATTTCTGGCGTTCACGAAGATCGAGCATGGGCATTCCGGGAGTGCTGTACAAATGGCAACTTTCTCAAGCCGTTTTGATGGACTCGCGAGTGGTATAAGTTGTTTCCATGCGACTGATGATGTGTTTGATGCTGGCGGGATGCGTAAGTGCGGCATTTGGCGATGAGGGCGGTTGGAAGCAGCTTTTCGATGGCAAGGATCTGAACGGCTGGAAGCACGTCGGCCCCGGCGCCGATTCGGTGGTCGACGGATTGATCAAAACCGGCGGCGGTATGGGCCTGCTCTATTGGACCGGCGGAAAGATCGGTAACTGCCAGTTACGGATCGTGTATAAGATGCGCGACTTCAATGACAATTCCGGCGTGTTCGTCCGGATTCCTCTGGAGCCGCGTGAAGAATGGATGCCGGTACATTACGGTTACGAAGTACAGATCGATAATCACCCGGAGACTTCGAAGGAGGATGAGTATCACATCACCGGCACACTCTACTCGC
Organism: Nevskia soli; assembly: GCF_903970205.1. GTDB lineage: Bacteria > Acidobacteriota > Terriglobia > Bryobacterales > Bryobacteraceae > Bog-113. Next base: position 1,337 of record NZ_CAJCHS010000421.1, read on the forward strand.
TCACGAAGCCGCTGGCCAAGCCAGGCAAGCCCGGTCCGGAATGGAACACCATGATCATCACCCTCGACGGTCCGCACACGATCGTGACGGTGAATGGCGTGAAGGTGACCGACTACAAAGAGGGCGATCCGGTGCCGGAGCGCAAGTTCCCCTTCGAACCCCAGCATGGACCGCGCCCGCTCCAAGGGTGGTTCGGGTTGCAGAACCATAGCGACAACGACATCGTTTTCTTCAAGGAAGTCGCGATCCGTCCGCTGCCGAAGGGCGGAGCCGGATCGAAGTAGATTGTGAACACCACAGAGGCGATTCCAATTCTGGTCGGGCGCGAGGACGAGGGCCGCCGGTGGGCGGACATCGAGGCTATGCCTGGTGTTATAGCTTACGGTTCAACGCGTCAGGAGGCGATCGCGGCTGTTAGTTCCCTCGCCTTTCGCGTTGCCGCCGATTGTATCGAACACGGCGAATCGCCTTGACTTACCCTTGAATTTCCCGCCTTCTTACTATCTGAAAGAGATATTCGAGATCGGGAACTGTCGAGATAGTTATTCTAAAGCAAGAGACGCCAATCGAATACTTCGGAACAAAGACCTGGCTGTCGCCGCTGCCCAGTGTCCGGAATTAAAGTCATTCTTGAATACCATCCTTACGCTGAGCGGTGGATCAGCACTGTAGTAAAGGTGGCGCTGCCTAAAGTGGAAGGCAGCGCAGGGAGAAGAGGTCATCATTGCGTGCGGCAAAAATCCCGTGGCTCGCTTAGTTCCTGTAAGTCCAGTTAGCGGAAAGCGCGTTCGACGCCTCTGACAAGCCGTGAGCAGGTTCTAACCCGCCCCACCCCGAACCTATCGCCCTCTAGCCGCAGAAGCGCTCTGCTTCACCACCGGCGGCGCCACATCCGGCGCAGGCGCGCCATTTACCGGCTCCGGCTTAATCAACCCCAGTAACTTACGCAACTCCGTATCCACCGCCGCCCGGATATCCACGTTATCCTTCAAGAACTGCCGGGCATTCTCGCGCCCTTGACCAATCCGGTCGCCCTTGTAACTAAACCACGATCCGGACTTCTCGATCACGTTCTGCGCAACACCCAGATCGATCAGATCGCCTTCCTTTGAAATCCCCTCGCCATAGATAATGTCGAACTCAGCCTCGCGGAACGGCGACGCCAGCTTGTTCTTCACGATCTTGACCTTCGTCCGGTTGCCGGTCACGCTATCGCCATCTTTGATCGCCGCAATGCGGCGGATATCGATGCGCACCGAGGAGTAGAACTTCAGCGCGCGGCCGCCCGTCGTCGTTTCCGGGCTGCCGAACATGACGCCGATCTTGTCTCGAATCTGGTTGATGAAGATCAGACAAGTCTTCGACTTCGACACAATCCCGGTAAGTTTGCGCAGCGCCTGCGACATCAGCCGCGCCTGCAAACCCATGTGGCTGTCGCCCATCTCGCCATCTAACTCAGCCTTCGGAACCAGCGCCGCCACCGAATCGACCACCAGCACATCGATCGACCCGGAAGTCACCAGCGCGCTGGTGATCTCCAAAGCCTGCTCGCCATAGTCCGGCTGCGAAACCAGAAGGTTGTCGACATCCACACCCAGCTTGCGCGCGTAGATCGGATCGAGCGCATGCTCTACATCGATGAACGCCGCCATCCCGCCATGGCGCTGCGCTTCGGCCACCACCTGCAACGCAATCGTCGTTTTGCCCGAAGACTCCGGCCCGTAGATCTCGGAAATCCGTCCTCGCGGGAATCCGCCGATACCCAGGGCGGCGTCCACGCCAATGGACCCCGTCGAAATCACCGAGATCGGGACCACGGCGTCCTTCGCCCCCAGGCGCAGAATCGAGCCTTTGCCAAACTGCTTTTCTATCTGCCCGAGCGTCAACTCCAGTGCCCGCGCGCGCTCTCGTTCGTCCATGGCTTCAAAACTCCTTAAATCAAAGGGGAGGCGATTTGTTTTAACTATACCAGCTACCATGAAGAAATGGCGAAAGTCCGCGTACTTTTTGAGGTGCAATGTCCGTGCTGCGATGCGACCCTGAAAATCGATCCCGAAACCCGCGCTGTCATCTCTCACCGCGCGCCCGTCAAGCCCTCGCCCATTGAGGATTTGGCTGCTGCCGTACAAAACCTCAAGGGCGAAGCCGGCCGGCGCGAAGACGCGTTCCAGAAAAGCTTTGCGAATCATCAGGTTCACGGCAAAGTACTGGAGAGTAAGTTCGATGAGCTCCTCCGCCAGGCCAAAGCAAATCCGGATCAGCCGCCGCCCAAACGCGACTTTGACTTAGACTAGTCGGAATCCCAGTTGCTTTCGATTTCCGAGGATGATTCCGATTCTCACCCCATTTCCGTTTTTCCAGCAGCCTCCGCCATCGGCCGACGCGACGCCGTCCGACGGCAAGAGCCACACGCTGACCGGCAACTTCCGCCGCCACGAGCGCTTCCACTCGAACTTTCTGCCGAGCGATCGCGATGTTCTGGTCTACCTGCCTCCGGATTATGAGTCGGATCGGAACCGCCATTACCCGGTGCTCTATCTGCACGACGGCCAGAATCTCTTCGACGGCGCAACCGCCTTCGTTCCGGGCCAGGAGTGGCATGTCGACGAAACTGCGGAAACGATGATCTCGCAGGGCTTGATCCAGCCGCTCATCATTGTCGGCATTTACAACACGGGCCGTTCCCGCATGGATGAGTACACGCCAACCACCGACCGGCGTTTGGGTCAGGGCGGTAAGGCCGATCTCTACGGCCGCATGCTGGTGGAAGAGTTGAAGCCGTTCATCGATCGTAACTACCGCACGGAGAAAGATACTTCGCATACCGCGCTCGGCGGCTCTTCACTCGGCGGGCTAGTCACTCTCTATTTCGGACTGCGCTACCCCAAAGTATTCGGCAAACTGGCCGTTATGTCGCCCGCCGTGTGGTGGGATAAGCGCACCATCCTGCACGATGTCCGGCACCTCTCGACCAAGCCGCCATTGAAGATCTGGCTCGATATCGGAACAGCGGAAGGCGGCCATCCCGACCGCACCGTCGCCGACGTTCGCAAACTGCGCGACGCCCTGGTGCGCAAAGGCTGGAAGCTCGGTCAAGACCTGGAATATGTCGAAGCCGAAGGGGCAGGGCACAACGAAGGCGCCTGGGCGTCCCGCGTTGGCGCGATGCTCCAGTTCCTGTTTCCGCTCACCGATGCGCCAGGTCAGCGTTACTGAGCGATGACGGCAACGAGCGGTCGCGCAAGCCGCACAGCCCCACTCCGAGCCCGACCAAGGAGGGTCCTGCGCCGTCAGCCGAGTTGACCCTGGCCTGGTGGAACGGAGCCGCGAGGGGTCGCGCACCGATCGCAGGTGATCCCACAAGCCGGCCTCATGCGGCAGTTGACCGGTGACGGCTCCGGCGCCATGGCAAACGCAACAGTGCGCTCGCCGACAGGATGGCGGCGAACGACGACGTGATTCCCAACGCGAGCAGTGTCCATACGAATAGGAAAGCGTGGCCGGAGTTGCCGATGTCGCCGCCGATAAGCCCCCGCCTCGATTTCATGTGAATGATAGGAATGAGCAACCCGAACAGGGACCCTAAGAAGATGATGATGTATCCCGCCCGCCTTCCGCCGAGCACCAGCGTTCCATATAGCTGGACGACGAAAACGAACACCGCAAACAAATTGACGAGACCTGCCGGCGACATCTGGAACAGAATGTCGTCGGTCAGGTGAATCGTCATCAAAAAAATGGTGAGCAGCGACGCTGTAGTCAACATGGCGCTCTGTTTCATGTGAGTTTCGCCTTCCCGCACCTCATAGACGCGCACCAAGCTCCGATAGCTTATCATGGGCTGCGGAAGAATCCACCCACGTTTCTACGTCAAATGAAAATTCACTTACTCACCACCGGAGGCACGCTTGAGAAGGTCTACTCCGAGCAGTCCGGCACGGTAGCCAATCTGGATTCTAAGGTCGATCGCTATCTGCGGCTCCTTCGCTTACCGGACTCCGACATCCACGTGCAAACTCTCTTGAATAAGGACAGTCTCGAGATGACCGATGCCGATCGCGAGCTCGTGCTCGAAGCCGTTAAAGCCGTCTTGTCCGATGGCGCTCCGATCGTGATCACGCACGGCACCGATACGATGGTCGAAACCGGACTCTTCCTGAAACACCACTTGGTAAGTGCTCCGGTGCCGATCATCTTTACCGGCGCCATGACCCCGCTCGGCTTCGAGCGTTCCGACGGTTTGCAGAATCTTACCGAAAGCTTACTCGCGGCCAGACTACTCGCGCCCGGGATCTGGTTAGTGATGCACAACCAGGTGTTCCCCATCGATCGCGTCCGTAAGGATCGCGAACGTGCGCAGTTTGTAAACGCCTGAACTCTACTTCCCAACTTGAAGTATCGTGAACGAACCCGGCGCCACGGTTGCCGCGCTGGGTGAACCCGCCGTGAGAAGTTCCCGTACCTCCCGCCACCAGTGTGAAAACCGAATGAAACCACTAAAACAACGCTCTCTACTGCCGATAGGACCCTCGCTCTGCCTGAGTCTGATCCTATCCAGCACGACCGCGCTGTACGGCGCGTCGGTCGCAACTCAAATTCCTCTCAACAGTTTTCAGCTAAACGGCAGCGCGCACCTCACCGGCGCCAATTCCATCACTCTGACCAACGAGTATTATCAGGCCGCCAGCGCGTTCGTTCCGACTCCCTTTCCGTTTCCGGCCGGAGCGAGCTTCCTCGCCTGCTTCTACTATGAAGCTCAGACGCCCGAACCCGACATCCCCGCCGACGGACTTGCGTTTGTAGTCGAAAATCTCGGACCCGACTCGCCGGCCTATCTCGGCCTAAGTGGTTCCGGAATGGGTTTCTTTACGCTCAGCTACTATCCGGCGATCGCGGTCACACTCGATTACTTCCCAAACGCAATCACCGGAAGCCCGGCCGGTACTATCGCGGTGGCGACAACGGAAGGCGTCGATCTGGTTCAGACTGTCCCCAATCTACCCGTCTTGCCCGGCGCGGGACTATTGCGCGGAGTCTGGATCGAGTACAACGACACGACTCAAAGACTGAATGTCTACTACGGAAGTACGACCTTTCAGCCGGGGATGCCCACTCTATCCACCGTTTTGCCGACCGGCTTGTCTACCATGCTCGGCGGCCAAGTCTACTTCGGCGTTACCGCAGGCACCGGCGCCAACTACTCGATCCAGCAGCTGAAGTATTTCTCCGTTGCCGTCTCGAACGCCCAGGGCTTAGAAACACCCTCAGTCCGCCCGGCTCAGCCCGATTTCGCGAGTCCGGTTGACCAGATCACGCGCCGCCTCCGCCCACTCGGGAAATAGGAACGTAAACCCGGATTCGCGCAGCCGGCTCGCCACGACGCGGCGGCTCTTCAAAACCAGCTCCGATTCCGTGCGCATCAGAAACGTTCCTATTTCGAGCATCCAGCGCGGCGCCGGCAGTCCCACCCGATATCCCCACGCCTCGCGTAACAAGCGCATGAAATCGCGATTCGGGATCGGGTTCGGAGCCGCCACATTTACTGTTCCCGCGAACTCTTCTCGCCCAATCAGCCATTCGATCGCACGCGCAAAATCCGCCTCATGAATCCACGAAACAAACTGATTCCCGGGCCCTTGCGTCCCCCCCAGTCCCAACCGGACTAGCCTCAGAAAGACATCGAAGACGCCGCCTCGATCCGGACTAAACGTCATGGCGCTGCGGATCGCCACCTTGCGAGTGCGCGGCGTCGCAGTCTCGAAGAACGCCTCCTCCCACGCCTTCGCCACATCAATCGAGAAGTTCCACGTATCCGGCGCTCCCGGCTCATTTCCGCCTAACTCCCCCGTCTCGTCATCCATTGCCCGATCCAGCGCGTGCCGGTAAATGGTCGCCGTACTCGCGTTGATCCAGACTACCGGCGGATGACTAAGCGATGCAATCACTTCATTCAACAGCCGGGTACTTCGAACTCTTGACTCATAGATAGCGCGCCGGTTCTTCGGATTGTACCGGCAGTTCACGCTCCGCCCGGCTAAGTTGATACAAACATCGCTGCCTTCGAGAACGGAGGTCCACTTACCCCGTGTCTCGCCGTCCCACAGGACTACCGGCCAGGGCGCAGTCTCTACCCGGCGGCTCAGCACCACCACTTCGTGTCCGCCCGCTTGAAAGTGTCGCCCGAGTATATGTCCGACTTGTCCACTGCCGCCCGGGATTACGATCCGCATGGCGGCAGGTACTGAGCCCACTCACCCGACTCCGCGATTTGCTGGATCGCTACATTGCGCTCATGTAACAGCCTTCGCATGTAACGCCGCAGCACCAGCTGCTCCCCCAGCCGGCCCAACACAGGTAATGGCGCCGCAAACTGGAAGATATCCTTCATCTCGGTAGCGCCCGACGGAAGCCTACGGAAGTAATGATCGTGCTCCATGGATCGAAAGATCCCTTCGAGCATCCGATCTCGAAAGTAAGTCGGCCGATCCATCTGTGTAATCTCGCTCGTCAAGGTATGCCAAAATCCGAAGTGCTTTGCGCGCCAGGTAACCCGGTCCGAAAGACCAATCAGCCCCGTGGTTACTCCGCTGGCCGCGACCGCTTGCTCGCCGTAATGAACATTCCCGGCCAGGTGTACCTCGACACTGCGCGCCAGGTCAAAGCAGCGCTCGATCGGCGCGCCGATGATCGTAACTTCTTCAATGCGGACCATTCTCACTTAGCCCCTGACTTCGCCGGAGTCGCCGAGAAGAACTTCTTCAGATTGCCCTTCAACTTCCAAAGCTGCCGCAACACCCCGCCGGGCAATCCGCGAAACTCCTCATAGACTGTGGTCGCCTGCTCGAAAAACGTCAACAGTTCCCGAATCCGCTTCCGCGTTTCCTTGTCCTCCGCGCCGCCGCGATCCATCTCCGCCGAGCACTCGCGAAGCACGGCCATCGTCGGATCGATCTCGCGACGCTTCCGCTCTTCCACCACGATCGTGAACATCTCCCAAACGTCATGCACCGTGTCGAAGTGATCGCGGCGGTCGCCCATCACATGCACCACGCGCACCAGTCCCCACCCCTGTAACTCCCGAAGACTTGTACTCACGTTGGATCGAGCGACGGACAGCAGAGCCGCCACCTGGTCGGCC
>NZ_CAJCHS010000422.1 GCF_903970205.1 Nevskia soli
GCCGATAGACGCGGTTCAACTCACCCCGCCGTAGGCGATCCTCCCCAGCACTCCCTCAACCATCCGCGCCCCTGGTTCCGTATCGAGGACCTCGAGCGGCGTCTTTCCACCCAGCGCACGATTGGGCCGCTTCAGCCAGCGATGCGCCAGCGCTTCCTCGCCCAGATACTGCTTCGCCAGCGCCACAATCCGCGCCAGCCGGTAGATCCGGTCGGATTCGGCGGGCGATAGACGGCCTTCGCCTTTCCGGCGCTGCAAGCTCCGCTCCGATAGATCGAGCGCCGCCGCAAGCTGCTTCAGACTGATGTCGGCACTATGCATCACTCCCGCAACGACGGCAGGTCGAAAGCCTTCACGGATGGCGTCCTGGACATCCAGATCGGAGTGAAGCTGCCGCCCAAGCGCCTGTTCGCCGCCCATCTCGCCCGTAACCACCTCAGGTTCCTCAACAACACTGGTCATCTGTCATCCACTATACCGCCATTTGTCTTCACATTGCAAATCCTATTCGACTAACTCAATTCGCCGTAACTTCTCATAAACCGATCCCCGCGGTCCCGTACGGCTCCGGTAAAGGTAGAACTCACGCGCCGTGAACTGACCGAATCGAATGCGCTTTAAACCGGCAATCTCATCCGCGATCGCCGCTGCACTCTGTCCCGCCTTCACGCGCGCCAACGTCAGATGCGGCGAATACCGGCGCTCCTCTGCCGGTATCCCTAGGGTCCGAAGCGCGTCATCCACATCGGATGCCAGCCGTTCCAGCGGAGCGGGTGCCGTCACGCCGGCCCAAAACACGTGCGGCGATCGAGCATTCGGAAAGAACCCCAGTCCCTCGATCGCCACTTCAAACTCCCCCGGTCGGGGCACTTGCTCCAGCGCAGCCACAATCGCCTCCAGTTTGTCCTCCGCGCACTCCCCCAGAAACTTGACCGTAACATGGTAATTTTCCGGTGGGCTCCAGTTCAGCTTCGCCTGCAGGCGCCATCGATCCACCACGGCGCTCAACTTCGCAGTGACAGTCGGATCGATGGCAATCCCGGTAAACAGACGCACGGCGGGATCACTAATTCCTTTTCACCGCCAATTCCTGAGCGTCGGCCAGCAAAGCGTCCAGCGACGCGCGCGGAAACAGTTTGCCATCCAGAATGACCGCCTGAATCGAGCGAGTGTTATGGATGTCCATCAGCGGGTCCTTATCCAGCAAAACCAGGTCCGCGGTTTTTCCAGCCTCGATCGTTCCGCGCCGGTTCAGCTGCCCCATAAATTCAGCCGCATCGCGCGTCGCACTTTGCAGCGCGGCGAGCGGCGATAGGCCGGCTTCCACCAACAGCGCGAGTTCGTCATGCAAGCCGAAACCGGGGAAGCACTGCGGGTTCATCGTATCGGTGCCTGCCAGTATGCGCACCTTCGCGCGATACATGCTCCCCACGATCTTCGAGAACTCCGCGAATTGCTTCCGGGACGAGTCGACCACGCTCAAGCGAGCAGCACGCGGGAGGTGTTTGTAATAACCCGCGTCCCAGGTTGCGCGCACGTCCTTGCTCAGGTATTTCAGCCGCGGATCCTCCGGGCTCAGCGGATCGTCGATCTGTGCGCGGAGCAGAGAAAGCGTGGGACACTGCCACGTCCCGTTCTTCACGAACCGGGCGAACAAGGCTTGCGCGACGGCATCGTCATAAGTATCTATCTTGCGCGCCTCAATCGCGGCCCAGCGCGGTCCCGCCGCCATCTTTTCCTCCACAGTCGAATTTGGACCGCGGAAAATCGCATTGATGCCGCGCTGCTCATTCAGAATCGCCGTCTCTTCGCGCGAACAACCCTCGGCCACCTGGGTCAGATGCTCAATGCTTTTCTGGCCGGCATCGGAAGCTTCTGCGGCGCTCAACGCGTCCGGCACGTGTCCTTCGATAGGAATGCCCACCTTGTGCGCCTCGTCCGCGATCGCAAAGTAAACGCCGCGCGGCAACCATGTGTACACCTTGATGAAGTCCGCGCCGCGCTGTTTCTGCTGGTCCACCGTCTCGCGCCCCTCGGCCTCCGTTGCGGCAACGATGGAGTCGGGCCACGGGGGATTCGGGCCGTCCACGATCGGGCTTCCCATGTAGATGTTCAAGCGCGGCCGATCGGAAGCGTGTGCGGCCCGCCACGCGCCCGCGTCAGCCGGACCGCTCATATCGCGTACCCCGACAACTCCATTGGCAATGAAGAGAAGCCGGCTCCAGGACGCGCGAAGGTCCGTCGTGCCGTGCGTGTGCATGTCCCACAAACCGGGGATGAGGAACTTACCCGTACCGTCCAACACTTGTGCGTCACGCGGAACGCGCGCCTGCTTCCACGGAGTCACCGCCGCGATACGATTCCCGTCGATAACTACCGTCATCTCCGGCCGTGCTCCACGGTCCGTTCCGTCGATCACGGCCACTCGCTGGATCACCAGCGCCTGCGACCATGCCGTGCCGCAGAGTAGGGCACACAATATAGGAAGCAGCCGCATTCCGTCACAGTATAGTTCCGATGTCTTCGAACCGCAGCGTCATTCTGGGCAGCCACATCTCCGGCACCACTCAGGCGCATTCCCCGAGTCCGGGCCAAACGCTCACCGCATCCCTTGTGCTCCGCCGTCCCTCCGTGGACGGGTCACCGCCCGCCGGGACTTCCCGCGAAGAGATTGAGCGCTCGCTATCCGCGTCTCCGTCCGACATCGACGCGGTTACGAACTTTGCAAGTAACGCGGGCCTGTCCGTCATCGAGGTCAGCGCGCCTCGCCGCACCATCCGAGTCGAGGGAACTGTCGCTCAGCTCGAAGCCGCATTCGGCACAACTCTCTTCACCGAAGACCATTGCCTCACCTACTCCGGACCGCTAACCGTCCCTTCCGCTCTCGACGGAATCATCGTCGCCGTGCTCGGTCTCGACCAGCGGCCGGTCGCGCGGACACGATGAGTTTCGGCCGTATCCTGCGTCGCGGCTTCTATAACCGCCCGGCAACCGATGTCGCTCGCGATCTCCTCGGCCGAGTGATTGTTCATGGCGAAACTGCCGGGCGAATCGTCGAGACCGAAGCTTACCTCGGCGTGAACGACCTTGCCGCCCACTCCGCGCGCGGCCTGACTCCCCGCACGCGCGTGATCTTCGGTCCGCCGGGCCATGCCTACGTGTACTTCATCTACGGGATGCACGAATGCCTGAATCTGGTGGCCGAACCGGAAGGCCAAGCGGGATGCGTTCTCATTCGGGCTCTGGAACCCGTCGCGGGACT
>NZ_CAJCHS010000423.1 GCF_903970205.1 Nevskia soli
TTGAGCTTGATATTCTTGCCCGCCATGAACTTAGCCGAGGCGGTTTGGGCCGATCCGGTTTTGCCGCAAACCTCGATCCCGGGTAGCTTCGCGCGGCCGCCGGTGCCTCCCGGCTCGTTCACCACCGCGCACATCCCGCCGATGGAATCATCCAAAGCGCGTTGCGATATGGGCAGGATGTTGGGCTTGATCTTCATCGAATCCGGGCGAAGCAGATGCGGACGATACCACTTCCCGCCCGCCCCGATCGATCCGATGGCGGCGGCCAGCTGCAGCGGCGTAACGGTCGTGTAGCCTTGTCCGATGGCCACCGAAATCGTTTCGCCCGCGTACCACTTTTGCCGCAGCGTTCGAATTTTCCAGGCGGACGAGGGCATGGTCCCGGCAAGTTCATTGGGTAAGTCGATTCCCGTCTTACGCCCGAGTCCGACCATCTCGGCGTAATGGCTGATCGTATCGATCCCCATCTTATTGCCTAAGTTGTAAAAGTAGACATCGCACGATTGCTGGATCGCCCGATGCAGCGAAACCGTGCCGTGCCCTTTGTGCTGCCAGCATTCGTAGTAATGCCCGTAGAACGACGCGCCGCCGGAACAGTGGAAATCGGTATCCTCATCCACCGTTCCGCTGTCGATCCCGGCGACGGCCATAATCGGCTTGAAGGTCGATCCCGGTGCGAGCTGCGCCTGAATCACGCGGTTGAGGAGCGGGCCGTCCGGATCGTCGGCATACTCGCGCCAGTCTTTGGTCTTGATGTGTACGGCGAAGCGATTGGGATCGAAGGTCGGCCGCGACACCATGGCCAAAACTTCGCCATTCTGCGGATTCAGCGCGACCGCCGCGCCGATGCGGCCCTCCATGGCGAGCTCAGCCACCACTTGGAGATCGAGATCGATCGTTAGCTGCAGCCGGTGTCCCGGCACCGGATCTTTATTGCCCAGCACGGCCCGTTCGTTCCCGCGGCTATCCACCAGCACCTGGCGCTGCCCGTCGATGCCCATCAAGATGTCGTTATACTGATGCTCGATTCCGGACTGGCCGATCACATCGCCGGGCTTGTAGTTTGCATAGGCGGGATCGTCCAATTCCGCCTCGCTGATTTCTCCCGTATAGCCCAGCACATGCGCGGCGAATCCGTTCTGCGGATACAGGCGGCGCTGCGCCTGGATTAGTTCGAGCTCCGGGTAGAATTCGGGGTCGCGATGCGATTCGACGAAGGCGAGTTCCTCCGGCGAAAGATCATCCTTTACTAAGAGCGGCTCGTAAGTCGGGCGCTTGCTGAACCGCTGCAGCTTCGTTTTCAAATCTTCAAGGTCGAGATTCAGACCCGCTGCAATGCCGGGCAGGTGCTCCCATTTCAGGTTTTCGCGCGCGATCAACAGCGACCACGTCGAGTGATTATCGACGATGACGCGCCCATCGCGATCCAGGATTTTGCCGCGGGCCGCAAGCAGCGGCGTGGCTTTTATCCTGTTCCGTTCCGCCATCTCGCTGTAGCTTTCCTGCTTCTTCACTTGAAGTTCCCAGAAGCCGCTAATCAGGAACAGGAAGATACCGATCGCAAGGTATTGAAAAGCCGCAATTTTCGCGGATGATCGCTTCGGATCATCGGCTCGAATGGGGTGATCAGCCGGGGTGGTAATTACGGGCGGAACAATGGGCGTGGACACTGGTTTGATACAAGACGTTTACTACACGACGCTTAAAACAGGATCCGGTACGTTACTGAGCCGCGACGGCGACGGAGCGGTTATCACCACAAGCATTACTCTCGTTCCTTCAGTTTATCTAAAAAGTGGAAAAGCGCCAGACCGACGATGGCGTTGAGCGCCGCAAGGATCAGTTCCTGCCGCCAATCGAAGCTAAGATGCTTCGAAAGTAAAGCGCGAGACATCACCCAGAATAGAAACTCCTGGAAGTAGAAGAACACGTAACAGGCGACCAGGCGGACGAACGGGGAGCTGACGTCGATGCGCGCGCCCAGCGACGCCGCGAAAAAGCCGACCAGCGTCTTGGCAATGCCATACATCCCCAGCGGATTGTAGGCGAGCGCGTCCTGAGCAAGTCCCATCGCGGAACCGACCAGAATGCCGTTCACGGCGGAGTGGCGCATCATCGCGAAGTAAATCGTGACGAGCAGCGTCAAGTCTAGAAACTTCAGCGGATCCCAAAACTGCGGGACATAGCTTTGGAAAACAAGCACGGCTAGCGGGACCGCGACCAATACCCAGCCGCGAAACTGCGAAACCCGGCTATCGTGCTGCAGCGATAGGATGTCGTCGCCGGAATTCATTGTGGGGGCGCCGATTGGGGAGGAGCCGGCTGCGGAGGTGCGGATGCATCGGGCTCCGGCGCGGGAGCGGCGGTTACCGGAGCCGGCTTCACCGGTTTGGGAGCTGCCGGGTGTTGAGCTGCCAGCGGAACCGGGGTAGCGGCGTTCGCCGTCGGCGCGTTCGGCGGTTTTTGATCGGTCGCGACGTTCCTCTGATCGGTTGCAATATTGAAGTTCGGTACATTCCCCTCGCCGTACTTATGCCCTTCCAGCGTGCCGATCTTCTCGTACTTCTGGCGCAGGCGATCCGCGTCCGTCGAGAGCACCACCGGCTCTTTCGCCACGCCCGCTTTCTGCTCCGGGGGCGGCGGACCCATATAGATCTTCTCGTCCTTCGGCGGTTCCTGGTAAGCCGGAATCGGCTGATGCGTCCCTTGCAGCACGATGAGCACTTCTTCCGGTCCGTTCTGTAACCCCGACGGATATAGAAGGATGTTCTTGAACTCCTGACCGTCGCGCACCACATCCGCCTTACCTACCGGCAGGCCGCGCGGAAAGATGCGGTCGTCACCCGAAGTGAAAAACTCTTCGCCGACATCCACATTCTCTTCGTTCTGAACGTTGTCGACCTTGCACTTACCGGAGCCCACGCCGCGCAGAATGCCGCGAATGTGATTCTTCTGCGAGACCACGCCGGCGGCGAACTCGGGGTCCGTCACCAGCAGCGCCTGCGAGGCCGTCGGGTACGCCTCCAGCACCTTGCCCACGATCCCATCCGGCGTGATGATCGCCATCCCTTTTTCGACCTCGCTGTTCGATCCGCGGTCGAGCAGCACAATCTTATTGGTGGCCGACGTCGCCGCCCCGATGATCCGCGCAGCCAGCAGCCGGGAAGGCGACTCGCGCTCAAACGCGGCCAACGCCTTCACGCGATCGGCCGTGTTCAGTTCCGTCTTCAGAAACTGATTTTCGATCTTCAGCTTCGACATCTCCGCGTGCATATGCTCGTTCTCAATGCGCGCGGAATGCAGATCGAAGTAGTTATGGAAGACGCCATAGACCGCGCCGCGCGTCGTCTCCGCCACCTGCGCGATGGGCGTGATGGCCCAGATCGCCCACACGCGGATCAGGCGAAGGTCGTTGTCGTTCTTGACCTGGTACGCCAGCAGGATGAGTTGGCCGACCAGCATGACCAGCAGCAGGGTGATGCTGCGGTATCTGTTCAGCATGGAATCCATCTCAGTTCAGCTTACCTAGTTCACACGAGCTTCGCGAGCGGTTGGCGTGGTAAGCGCTTTAACCGTCAGTCGATGGAGATTTTACGCAGCAGGCGGAAATCGCTGAGCATCTTTCCGGTGCCCAACACAACGGAAGCCAGCGGATCGTCCGCAATGGACACGGGCAGCCCAGTCTCCTCACGGATGCGCTTATCCAAATTCTTGAGCAGCGCCCCGCCGCCGGTCAGCACGATGCCGCGGTCGCTGATATCCGCGCTCAATTCCGGCGGCGTGCGCTCCAGAGCCACGCGGATCGCATTCAGAATCGTCGCCACGTTCTCCGCCAGCGATTCCCGGATCTCCGAATCTTCGATGGTGAGTGTCTTGGGCACGCCCTCGATCAGGTTGCGGCCTTTGATCTCCATGGTGAGCGGCCGATCCAGCGGATACGCCGAACCAATTTCAATTTTGATGGCTTCCGCCGTGCGCTCGCCGATCAGCAGGTTGTACTTGCGCTTCAGGTACTGCATGATGGCGTCGTCCATCTCATTCCCCGCGACGCGAACCGAGCGCGAGTAGACAATGCCGGATAGAGAGATAACGGCGACATCCGTCGTACCGCCGCCGATATCGACGACCATGTTTCCCGAAGGTTCCGTAATCGGCAGCCCGGCGCCGATGGCTGCCACCATGGCCTGTTCCACCAGATGCACTTCGCTGGCTTTGGCGCGATAAGCGGAGTCCATCACCGCGCGCTTCTCCACCTGCGTGATCTCGCTCGGAACCCCGATGACGATGCGCGGATGCACCAGCATCTTCCGGTTGTGCGCCTTCTGAATGAAGTAATTCAGCATGCGCTCGGTCACTTTGAAATCGGCGATGACGCCGTCTTTCATCGGACGGATCGCGACGATGTTACCGGGCGTGCGCCCCAGCATTTCCTTCGCTTCTTTGCCGACCGCTTCCACCTCGCCGGTGTTCTTATTGAGCGCGACAATGGAGGGTTCGTTGACAACGATTCCCTTCCCCTTGGCGAAAACAAGAGTGTTTGCAGTACCGAGATCGATGGCGAGGTCGGACGAGAAGAGGCTAAAGAGCGA
>NZ_CAJCHS010000424.1 GCF_903970205.1 Nevskia soli
AAGTGCGGGTCGTGCAAAGAGACGACCATCTGTCCGATGTCGATGCAGGGCTGCGGGTTCTGCGTGCCGGCCAAGAACAAGATCGCGCGGATGCAGCAAGCCGGGTTCTCGGATCAGGCGATCATCGATTCGTTCATCAAGCAATACGGACCGGATATCTACCGCGCCGGGCCGAGCTCGTATTTCTGGCTGGTGCCCTATGGCGCGCTGATCCTGGGAGCCGGGGCGATCTTCTGGTTTGTGGGCCGCTATTCGCGGCATCCGGCGGCAGCGGGTGCGTCGGGCGCGCCGATTCCCGATGACCCCGTGTATGCGCGATACCGCGAGGCGATCGAGAAGGAATCCGGGAGAATCAATTCGTGATGGTGCTCGTGCTGGCGGTCCTGTTGGTCGCCTTGGCACTCGGAGCGATTCTGTTCGTTCGCGACAAGGATATTCCGGAACCGGCTCCGGTGTCGCCGTTCAAGCATCTTGAGGAACGCAAGGCGCAGATCTATGAGAACCTGCGCGATCTGCAATTTGAATATCGCGTGGGCAAGCTGTCGGATGCCGATTATCAGCAGACGAAATTGGACTTGCAGAAGGGGCTCGCGCAAGTGATGGCGGAGTCGGACCGCATCAAGAGCGAGCTGCAGTTAGCGCCTCAGCCTGCGCCGCCCGTCGCCGCGCCGAAGCCGCGGAAACCGGTCGCGGCGACCGTTTGTCCGCAATGCCACGCCGAATTTGCGGAGGTGCTGAAGTTTTGTGGAGAGTGCGGGGCGGCGATCGTTGTCGTGCGAGGGCAACAGGCGTGAGGTTCGGCATTGCTTTGTTATTGCTGACCGCAACCAGCGCTTTCGCGGTGGATGGCACGATCGTGAACGGGACTACCGGGAAGCCGCAAGCCGGCGCGACGGTGACGCTGCTGCAGATCACCAGCGCGGGGCCGCAGGTGGTGAACACGACGCAGTCCGCTGCCGACGGGACCTTCAACATCGCCACGCCGGCGGGGGGCGCGCCCGGTCCGAAGCTGGTGCAGGCGAATTATAAGGGCGTCGTCTACAACAAGATGATCCCGCCGGGAACGCCGGATACCGGGGTTCGCGTGGATGTGTTCGACTCGTCGAGTAAGCCGGAGAACGCGAAAGTCACCACGCACATGCTGCTGCTGGAGCCGTCCAACGGACAGATGACGGTGAGTGAAAGTTTCATCTACACGAACACCGGCAAGGTCGCTTATAACGACGCGGAACATGGGACGCTGCAGTTTTACGTTCCCCCGGAGGCGGCCGGAAAGATCCAGATGAACGTGACGGCGCCGAACAGCGTTGCGGTGCGCGCCACGCCGGTGGAGACCGCGATCAAAGGCGTCTATAAACTGAACTTTCCGGTGAAGCCGGGCGAATCGCACATCGACCTGACGTATCAGATGCCGTTCACGACGCCGTCGAAGTTCGCGACGAAGATCTTATTCCGCCAACCCAACACCAAACTGCTGGCGCCGGTCGGAGTCACGTTGTCCGGACCGGGCTTGCAACCGCTCGGGCAGGAACCGCGCACGCAGGCGACGATCTTCAACGTGGATGGGCCGAAGCTGGAGGTGAACGTCGTGGGATCGGGAGCCTTGGCGCGCGGCGGGGATGAGGGCACGACCACTACGGGTGCGGCGGGCGGCGCAAACGATGCGAACAATGATAGCGATGCGACGATCGCCGAACTCTATCCGCAGCTCTACGGAAAGGCGAGCCCGGCCGATGGTTTTCTCGGCGTTGCGAGCTCCGTCAAGTGGATCCTGCTGCTGCTGTTGGGGACGCTCGCGCTAGGGTTCGTCTATCAGTACCGGCGCGGAGCCTGACGTGCTGTCCGCGACCGGCGTCTGGAAATATCACGGACAATTTCCCGCGCTTCTGAACGTTTCGATTGAAGCGCAACCCGGGAGTTGTCTCGCGCTGCTCGGGAGAAACGGGGCAGGGAAGACGACGCTGCTGCGCATTCTGGCCGGACTTTCGAGCGCATCGGAGGGCCAGGTTCGAGTGTTCGGAGAGGAGCCGCGCTCGCCGCGAGCGCGACGGCGGATTGGGTATCTGGGGCATGGCATTGGGATCTACGATGAACTGACCGCGCGCGAAAACCTGATCCACTTCGGCCGGCTGTACCGTGTCGGCGATCCCGCCGCGACTGCCGATCGCTGGCTCGAACGCGTGGGATTGGGCCGTGTGCCGGATGCGCGTGCGCGCGAGTTCTCACGGGGGATGCGGCAGCGGCTGGCGATCGCTCGCGCGTTCTTGCATGAGCCGGAAATGCTGTTGATGGATGAGCCGTTCACGTCGCTCGATGACCGCGCCATTGCGCTGCTGCAGAGCGTGATCCGCGAAGCGGTTGCGCAGAATCGATGCGTGGTGCTTTCGACGCATCAGCTTCGGGAAGCGCTGGAACTGGCGAGCGACGTGGCGCTACTGGATCGCGGCAAGCTGATGTTTGCGGGGCCGAGAACGGCGGCGATGGTTGCCGATCCGGGGTCGGTGTATGCGGCGTTCGAATGACGGGAGTTCTGGCCGTTGTGCGCAAGGACCTGCTATCGGAACTGCGCGGCAAGGAAGGGATCAACGCGTCGGTATCCTTCGCGCTGGTGATTCTGTTGATCTTCAGCTTCGCCTTCGAGCCGACGGATACGGATGTGAGGAAACTCAGCGGCGGGCTGTTGTGGATCGCGTTCGCCTTCGCCGGAGCGCTGTTGCTGAACCGCAGTTTCGCGCGCGAGATTCCGAACGATTGCCTGGACGCGCTGGTGTCCTCGCCGATTCGCGGTTGGGAGTTGTTTCTGGGCAAAGCGCTGGCGAGTTTTCTGCTGTTGCTCGGGGTGGAACTGCTGTGCTTGCCGGTGTACGGCATTTTCTATAACGTGCGGTGGGCGAAAGTGTTCTGGCCGCTAATGCTGGTGCTGGTTTTGGGGACGTGGGGCTTGACCGTTCTAGGCGTGAGTTTCAGCGCGCTCACGGTGAACCTGCGTTTGCGGGAACTAATGCTGCCGCTGCTGCTGTATCCGGCGTTATCGCCGGCGCTGATGTCGGCGATGATCCTGACGACGGCGCTGCTGGGCGGCGAAGCGATCTTCGGCGCAACCGCGGGAATCAACACCGCGTGGCTGCGCATGCTGACGGGGTTTGACATTATATTTACAGCGCTATCGGTGGCGCTGATCGAGTACGTTCTCGTATTGTGAGGCTGATTTAAGAGCTATGACAACGCGTCAGAAGACGATTTACTGCTTAGCCGGGCTGGCTGGAGTAATCCTGGTGGTGAACCTATACCGCATCTTACTCGTGCTTCCGGATGAACTCCGGCAAGGCGCCATTTACCGCATCCTTTACTTCCACGTGCCGGCGGCGTTCACGGCGTGGAGTTTGTTCCTTACTTCGTTAGTTGCCTCGGTCGGCTACCTGGCAACCAAGCGGCTGCGCTGGGACGGAATCGCCGCGGCAGCAGTGGAAGTGGGTTTCGTGTTCTGTACCGTAAATCTGGTAACGGGGATGATCTGGGCTAGAAATCAATGGGGCATCTGGTGGACCTGGGACGCGCGACTAACCAGCATGTTCGTCTGCTGGCTGCTGTACGCGAGCTATCTGGTGCTGCGAACCGCCGTGGATGATGCCGGCCAGCGCGCGACGATTTCCGCCGTGCTCGCCATCTTCTCGTTCGCGGACGTGCCGATCGTTTACGGGTCTATCTATTGGTGGCGCACGCAGCATCCGCAGCCGGTTTTGACCACCGGAAAACTGGCCGCCGAGATGTGGCCGCCGCTGCTGATGAACTTTGGCGCGTTCCTGTTGATTGCGGTTGCGTTGATGCTGGTCCGGCTGGACCAGGAAGAGACGAGCCTCGAAATCCAAGGGCTGCGCCGGTTGGCTCACGCGCTCTGACCTATGGACCAGCGTAATTTCCAATTCCTTTTCTACGGATTCGCGGCCGCCTGGGCGCTGGTCGCGATCTATGTAATCGTACTGGCGCAGCGCGGCCGGAAACTGCGGGAAGAGTTGAACCGCGTCCGCAATATGGTGGGCGGCGGGGCCGCGGCAGATACCGGGAAACAAAAGCGGTAGAATCGAAATTGTTGCGGGACGGTTACGGCATTATGGTCTAGGCCGCAACGTTTCTAAGCTCCGGAGAGTTGGCCGAGTGGTTGAAGGCGCACGCTTGGAAAGCGTGTATAGGGGAAACTCTATCCAGGGTTCGAATCCCTGACTCTCCGCCATTTCCGTGAAAGA
>NZ_CAJCHS010000425.1 GCF_903970205.1 Nevskia soli
CAGTCTTGCTGAGTGGAGGAAGCTTTGAAACACGCAATCACTCACAACAATCAAAAAGACGGAATCGACCGACGCGGATTTCTTGAATGCATGGCATGGGCGGGCACGGGCGTGCTGTGGACCATCGGCGCGGGGATGGCCCGTTCCCAGGCTTTCGGTCAGAACACTCCGGCAACGGGAAACGGCGGATTCACCTTCGTTCAGATCAGCGACAGCCACATGGGCTTCAACAAACCGGCAAATACTGATGTCACAGCTACTCTGCAGGCTGCCGTCGATAAGATCAACACGTTACCGGCAACACCTGACTTCATCATCCACACCGGCGACCTCAGCCACTCGTCGAAGCCCGCGGAGTTCGATACTCTAGCCCAGGTGATGTCGAGCGCCAAGCCCAAACAAGTGTTCTATGTCCCCGGTGAGCATGACAACTCAGTGGACGATGGCAAACTGTACCTGGAACGCTTCGGAAAGGACGCAAAGGGCAAAGGTTGGTATAGCTTCGATCACAAGGGCGTCCACTTTGTCGGCTTAGTGAATTCGGCCGCGCTCGAAGGTATGGGTAAGTTAGGCGGTGATCAGATCGAGTGGCTGTCCGCCGACTTACAGGGGCGTTCGTCCAGCACGCCGCTGGTGTTGTTCGCGCACCTGCCGCTATGGACGGTGTATCCCAACTGGGGGTGGGGCACGCAAGACAGCGAGCAGGCCTTGAGCTACGTCAAGCGTTTTGGCTCAGTCACGGTGCTCAACGGCCATATTCATCAGGTTATGCAGAAGGTAGAAGGCAACGTTGCGTTTCACACCGCGATGTCTACGGCGTTTCCGCAACCCGCGCCCGGCAGCGCTCCTTCGCCCGGACCGATAAAGGTTCCCGCGGAACGTCTGCGAAGCGTCCTTGGCATAACTAATGTCGCCTATGTGCAGCAGGGTAGGAGCCTGGCCGTCGTCGATTCGCCTTTGGCCGGAGCGATCGAGGGCTAAATGCGATTGTTAGCTGCCGCGCTCCTCCTTTCGACCGTTCTGGTATTGGCGGCAACCATCGCTGCGCCGCAAACCGGAGATGAGGCCAAAGGTAAAGAGCTTTTCCAGCGCCGCTGCGGCGGCTGCCACGCTACGGACCAGGTCAAGGAAGGTCCCCGGCTCCGCGGAGTCTATGGGCGGCGCGCCGGCACGACAACGGATTTCCAATATTCAGTCGCCCTGAAGACCGCACAGCTTACCTGGAACGACGCGCTTCTCGATAAGTGGCTGACCGACACCGAGAGCCTGGTTCCCGATAACGACATGACTTTCCGTGTCCCAAACCCTTCGGAAAGGCGCGATATCATCGCGTTCCTCAAGAGTATGTCGCAATAACCAGGTTGCATTGGAATAAAATCGTCGCTGAGGTGGTTTCTATTTAGTGAGCCATGCTGTCCCCAAACAAGGGACCAACGTTCCGGACGAACAGGATAAACTCCGCTTCGAAATGCTCGTTCTCCCGCATCTCGATGCCGCGTTCGATCTCGCCCGCTGGCTGTTGCGGGACCGCGCGGACGCCGAGGATGCCGCGCAAGAGGCGATGCTGCGCTCTTTCCGATTCTTCAGTGGCTTCCATGGCGGAGATGCCCGGCCCTGGTTGCTGCAAATTGTCCGCAATACCTGTTACTCCCGGTTGGAGAAAACTCGACGCGTGAAAGATACGATTGAGTTCGACGAAGAGTCGCACGCTCTGCAAAGCGCGACGCCCGAGGCGGCCGCCATCGCCGGCGATAATCGCGAGCGACTTACTCTCGCACTAGAGTCTTTGCCCACGCGCTATCGCGAGGTGATTGTCCTCCGTGAGTTAGAAGGTTGTTCTTACAAGGAGATTGCCGCCATTACTTCGATCCCCATCGGCACAGTCATGTCAACTCTTTCCCGCGCCCGGCGGCAGCTTCAGATCGCACTTACCGGATCTGCCAGCGCAAGGACTGCCCATGAGCTGTGAACGCACTTCCTCCGTTCTTCACGGATACTTCGATGGCGAACTAGACGCGGCCAGCGCGGCCGATTTCGAACTTCATCTCGAGCGCTGCGGCGAGTGCGTCCGGGCGCTTGCGGAGCTGGAATCTCTTAGATCGTCGATCAACGCCGCGCAGCTTTACCATAGGGCGCCTGACCCGCTCCGCCGAAAGGTTCTTGCTGACGTAGGATCGCCCCAACGTCTAGCTAATATGCCGTCCCACAAACCCTGGGCGTGGCTGGCCGTCGCCGCGGCAATTCTTCTCGGCTCGCTTGCCGGATGGCAGTTCTTCCTCGCTAACCGCACCGGTGCCAGTCCACCGGTTCTTACGGCGGAGCTTATCGACGCTCACTTACGGTCTCTCCAACCCGGGCATCTTACGGATGTTATCTCGTCCGATCAACACACGGTCAAGCCGTGGTTCGCCGGTAAGCTCGACTTCTCTCCGCCGGTTCGCGACTTCGCCGACCAGGGCTTTCCGTTGAAGGGCGGACGTCTCGATATCATCCACGGCCGCGCTGCGGCGGCGCTAGTCTACGGCCGCCGCAAGCATGTCGTAAATGTATTCATCTGGCCCGTCCCCGACAAATACAACCCGGTGCGTCCCGGCTCGCAGCAGGGATACCAATGGGTCGAGTGGCATAACGCCGGGATGGAGTTCTACGCCGTATCCGACGCGTCAAGTAACGACCTGGAACAGCTACACCGCTTGTTTACCGAGTAAGTCAGGAGGCGAGGAACTTACCGATCGACTTAGTCGCCTGCCGCAATCGCTGATCGTTTTCGATCAACGCGAAGCGAACATAACCTTCGCCCATCGGCCCGAAGCCCACGCCCGGAGATACCGCCACAAGAGCTTTCTCCATCAGAAGCTTCGAGAACTCCAGCGAACCAAGCGCCCGGAAACGCTCGGGAATCGCAGCCCACAGGAACATCGATCCGCGCGGCGCTTCCACCGGCCAGCACGCGCGGTTGAGTCCTTTAACCAGCACGTCGCGCCGCTTTTGGTACATCGCGCAGATCTTAGTCGTCTCGGTCTCGCACTCGCGCAAAGCAATGATGGAAGCAATCTGGATCGGCTGAAAAACGCCGTAGTCAAGATAGCTCTTAATCCGCGCAAGCGCGCCGATTAGTTTCGCGTTGCCCAGACAAAATCCCACGCGCCAACCGGCCATGTTATAGCTCTTAGACAACGAGAAGATCTCTACCGCGACGTCTTTCGCCCCTTCCACCTCAAGGATGCTCGGCGCTTTGTAGCCATCGAAACAAATGTCTGCATAGGCGAAATCGTGAATGACCCATGAGCCGTAATGTTTCGCCAGACGAATGATTTCCTTGAAGAAATCGAGATCGACACAAGTTGTCGTCGGGTTGTGAGGGAACGAGATGAGAACGATCTTAGGGGGGTGCGCCGACTTATAAAGATCTTCCAGATGCGTGAGGAAAGTTGCGGCGTCCGGCATCGGCAAGGTGCATGCGTGGCCTTCCGACATGATCACGCCGTACTGATGGATCGGGTAAGCGGGGTTGGGCGATGCAACAATGTCCCCGGGCCCGACGATCGCGAACATCAGGTGCGCCAGCGCGTCCTTGGCCCCGATGGTCACGATCGCCTCGTTAACGGGATCGAGCGTCACGCCGTAATTTCTGGCGTATCGATCGGTGATGGCAGCCCGAAGCTGCGGGATACCCTTCGAAAGGGAGTAGCGATGATTTCTAGGGTTGCGGGCTGCTTCGAGCAGCTTGTTGACAACGGGCCGCGGCGTGGCGCCATCGGGATTTCCCATGCCCAAGTCGACAACGTCCAGATTGTCGTGGCGCGCGCGCGCCTTCATCTCATTGATGACTGCGAAAACGTAGGGAGGGAGCTTATTGATCCGGTAGAACTCGTCAGAGGCAGCGGCCATGAACTCTCATCTTACTCACCCGCGCCGCGGCAGCGGCTTACTCACCCGCGCCGGCAGCGGCTCTGTTGAGTGCGCGAGTTGCTTCCAGGGCACGCTCGCGTTCAGACTCGCCCAGGGATCGCGGAGCGGGACTTCTATGCTTTTGCGCGGCGGCTATCTGCCGCACGGGGCTAGTGTGGGGCGCCGTTAACGGGACGGAGGCAGCTTGCGATTGGTCCGCCGATTCGAGCTGCGCGGTCACCACGAAGCGCTGCGGCGCGTGGCCCAGGAAGTAGAAGGGATAACAGGTGATCAGGTGAAGCTCGGAATCCTTGGTCGGCTGCAGCACTTCAATCTGCTTGGGGGAAATGATCTTAGTGCCCGTCACGCGATAGCAGAACTTTCCTTGGGCATCCTGAACATAAACCCGGTCGCCCAATTGGATGTCTTTCAGCGCGCGGAAATGAAGGTCGCGATGACCGGCGATCACGCAATTGCCGCGTTCTCCCGGCATTGCGCTGCCCCTCACGTGCCCAGGACCTTTCTTCAAGCTTTGGGCGTCCGAACCTTCAACGACATACAAAGAGGTGTGAAGCCGAGGGATTTCCAGATGCGAAAAGGGCTTACCTCTCGGGACCATTAAAGGAGTGCGGCTCCCAGGCGGGACGTTCTTAGGTTGCAGCTTCTGCGGCATATCCGGCAAGGCGGACTCATCTTGCCAGGTGTCTGCGATTTGCTGCTGGCTCTGCTGCGATTCAAGGTACTCGTGAATCCCGCGAAACACGAGAAAGCCGCCGGCGCCGATAAGAACCAGCGTTGCGGCGGCTTTCCCGTACTTATGCATAGCAGTAACTCGCGTCGTTTGAGACTAGGAGTTGGTGACGGTGCGGCGGACCATCAAGCCGGCCGCGGCAAGAATGATACCGGCGACAACTTCAAGACCCCAGCCATCAGCTGTGGTGGGCATCGTGTTGGTTTCAGGAGCGGGCGCCGGAGCCGGTGCGGGAGTTGGCGCGGGAGCAGCGGCCTCAGGAGCAGGCGCTGGTTCGGGAGCCGGGGCGGGCGCTGGCGGAGGTGCACTCTCGGCAACCTGAGTCTGTTCCCTGGGTTCGTACTTCGCGGCGACCGTGTACTCAGTCATCCGTTCCTTCTCGCGAGCCTTGACGGACGGAGGGAGCGGGAACTCGTAGCCGTAGTTCTTGCCTTGAATCCAGATCTTGTCGAAGAAGTAGTCATTACCGAAATGGTGGAGAACGATATCCGTTCTTTCCGGCGTATTGTTGTCCAGCGTCGCGATCGTCATTGCGGTCGCTTCGAGCTTCATTCCGTTGTCGCCGAAAATTTGCAGCACTTTGCTGTCTTGACCCGGCGTTTCGAGCTGTCGGATTACGTAATGACCCGGTTGCAGCGTGGTGTTGTTAATAGTAACGGCATAAGGCAGATCGACGATAACTTTGTCGTACATGGTTTGAGCGCTCGCGGAGCCGGCAACGAACATAGATCCTGCTGCCAAACTTGCGAGAGCGAAAAAGCGTAGTGATTTCATTCTTGACTCCCTGTAATTGATTTATAGTAAGGCGCATTCGCGATCATCATCGCTCGCGCTCGTTCACTTAGACCTGTTGCAATGAGCGTGCCAAAGTTGAAGGCGAACCGTTCAGAAGCCGATGGTACATTAAGAAGGTCGCATTCGTTCGCAAGTCCCCATCGTCTAGAGGCCCAGGACATCGCCCTTTCACGGCGGTAACGGGGGTTCGAATCCCCCTGGGGACGCCAAATTTCACGCCCCCTAAATCGACCTTTAGGTAGGAAACGGGGGATACCCCGGGCGACGCAGTCGATCCGTAGTTCGACTTTCGCCCGATCTCGGGTGGGCCCCTCATGTACGGGCGAATTCGCGTAGATATTCGCGTATCTCGTCACGTACCCGCCGAAACACATTCATCCGCTCTTCTTCCGACCGCTCGGATTGCGGCGGCGGATCCTCAAAACTACGATGCAGACGTTCCGCCGCACCCAGGAACAGCGGACAGTTCTCTTTGGCGTTGTCGCAGACCGTAATCACGTAGTCAAACTTCCGGCCCGCGAACTCGTCTACGCTCTTCGAACGATGACCGCTGATGTCGATTCCCACCTCGCGCATCACAGCAATCGCTTCGCTCCGGACAGAGCCAGGTTTCGTACCGGCGCTCTCCACGTCGAAGCGTTCGCCGGCGTCGTGCCGCAAGAGCCCTTCAGCCATCTGGCTCCGCGCCGAGTTACCGGTGCAAAGAATCAGCACCCGCTTCTTATCGTTCATGGGGGATCACCATGGAGGCGGCGTCTTTGGAGAATGACGGCGCCAGCCAGCGGAAGAGCACTGTCGCGGCCGCCGCGCCCCCCAGTTGCGCGGCGATGAAACCCGGGGCATCCAGCGGCCGAATCCCAGCGAATGTGTTGGTCGCCGCGCGGGCGAGGGTTACCGCGGGGTTTGCGAACGACGTGGACGATGTGAACCAGTAAGCTCCGATGATGTAAGCGCCGACCGCGAACGGGACCGAGGGCGAGCGCAAGCGTGAACATCCCCAGATCACGGAAAGCAATCCGAACGTTGCGATAAATTCGCTGAGCAGTTGAGCGCCGCCCGAACGCGCGTGCTCGGAGAACGCGAACAGCGGTTCTCCGAACATCAGGTGCGCCGCGGCGACTCCGGCAAAGGCGCCCGCGATCTGTGCGGTGATGTATCCGGGTACTTCGCGCCACGGTAAGCCGCCCTGCGACGCGTCCGCGAGCGTCACCGCGGGGTTGAAGTGGCCGCCGGATATCGGTCCGAACGTCAGGATCAACGCAACCAACGTGGCGCCCGTCGCGATGGTATTGGCAAGCAGGGCAAGAGCGATATTGCCTCCCGCCAGACGCTCACCCATGATCCCCGATCCGACCACTGCGGATAGTAATAACGCCGTGCCGGCCGCTTCCGCGGTAACCCGGCGTCCGAAGGTCACGAGCAACAATCCGACCCGCAACAGGCCGATGGCTTAGTCGCGCGGATAAATGCGCTCAGAAACTTGCCGGCCACGGCCGGCGCAATCGCGTCGACATTTACACCTTCCGCCGTCAGGAACTGTCGCGCGTCTTCAAGCTCGTATACGCGGGTCGGCTCAACCTCAATCGCCTCAAAACCCGCGTGCGTTAGCTTGGCAACGTACTCGGAATCCTGTAGCGCACCTGCAACGCAACCGATCCACAGTTCCACGCTGCGCTTGATCTCCGCCGGCAATTCGCCGCGCACCACCACGTCCGACACAGCCAACCGCCCGCCCGGTTTCAAAACGCGAAATGCCTCGCGCAACACCCGGTCCTTATCGCCCGAAAGATTGATCACACAGTTGGAAATGATTACGTCCACGCTGTTGTCCGGCAGCGGGATGGACTCGATCTCGCCTTTCAGAAACTCGACGTTCCCGATCCCGGCCTTACGCTGGTTTTCGCGCGCGAGTGTCAGCATGTCGTCGGTCATGTCCAAACCAAAGACTTTCCCTGTGGGGCCGACGCGTCGTGCGGAGAGAAGCACATCGATGCCGCCGCCCGAGCCGAGGTCGAGCACCGTGTCGCCGGGATTCAGCTTGGCGAGCGCCGTCGGATTCCCGCAGCCAAGCGATGCCCGCAGCGCCTCCTCGGGTACTTCGACCGTCTCGCCCGCACTATATAAATTCGCCGTGATCGGATCGCAACCGCCGTCGAGCAGCGCAGAGGCTCCGCAGCAGCCGTTGCTGCCGCCGGTTGCGACGCGGCGCGCAGCCTCGCCATACTTCCCCTTTACCATTTCGCTAAGTTCCATGTAGTCTCCCCTTCTACTTACAGACCTGAATGATGGCTTGCGGCTCAATCGCCTTATTGCGCGTGCAGCATTCCGCATAGAGAAAGCGAAGCAGCTCCTGCAGCCCGTCCACATTTGCCGAGTACCTCAGAAACGTACTCTCGCGGCGTACCTTCACCAGATCCTCGTTCTTCAGCTTTTCGAGGTGATGGGAGAGCGTTGACGCCGGAATATCCAGCTCCGCGCCGATCTCTCCCGCGATCTTGCCATCCGGGTGGGCCGACAGCAGCGCGCGCATGATCCGCAGACGCGGTTCCGTTCCCATCGCCGAAAACATGTCGGCGTAGCGCACCACGTCCGGTTCGTTCTTTGGCTTAGCCATCAGTAGCTGTTTCCTTCCATGTTTCTATAATTGTCGAAGTATGGTAGGATTGTCAAGAGTCAGGCCGCGAATAGTTGCGTGCTAAATTGAAAACTCTCATTTACAGGTCAAGAACTGATGCGAAATGTCGTAATCGTGGGTTCCGGATGCGCCGGAAACACAGCGGCCGTGTATGCCGCGCGCGCGAATTTGAAACCGCTGGTCATCTCCGGCTATGAAGCCGGCGGCCAGCTCTCGCTGACATCGGAGGTCGAGAATTTCCCCGGTTTCCCCGAGGGAATCAACGGGCCTCACCTCGTCGGCAACATGAAGACGCAGGCCGAGCGCTTCGGGGCCGAGTACATGGACGGCTCGGTCCTCGAAGCCGATCTGCAGCAGCGCCCGTTCCGCCTGAACGTGGAAGGCGAGTGGATCGAAACGCGGACCCTGATCATCGCCTCCGGGGCTTCCGCGCGCTGGCTGGGGCTGCCCAGCGAGCAGCGGCTGATCGGCCACGGAGTCTCCTCCTGCGCCACTTGCGATGGGTTCTTCTATCGAGGCAAAAAGATCATGGTGATCGGAGGCGGCGATTCCGCGATGGAGGAAGCTAACTACCTGACGCGGTTCGGCGACGAGGTGTCGCTGGTGCATCGGCGCGAGAACTTCCGCGCCTCGAAGATCATGATCGACCGCGCCCGCGCCAATCCCAAAATCAAGTTTCTGAACAACACGGTGGTTGACGAGGTCTACGACGTGAGTAAGATGCTGGTGACCGGCGTCAAGCTACGCAACCTGCAAACGGGCGAGGCCTGGGAGCAGGATGTCGACGGCTTCTTCGTCGCGATCGGTCACATCCCGAACACAAGGCCGTTCAAAGGTCAGATCGATACCGACGAGGACGGGTATATCCTTTCGCATGGCGGCGCGCGCACCAATATCCCCGGAGTGTTCCACGCCGGCGACGTTCAGGACCGCGTCTATCGACAGGCGATTACCGCCGCCGGGGCGGGTTGCATGGCGGCCATTGAAGCTGAGCGGCTGCTCGAAGCGGAGGGACATTAGATGATTGAACGACTCACTCCGCCGGGTGTTCCCACGCCGCGCGGTCCTTACTCCCCGGCGGTTCGCGCCGGCGATTTCCTGTTTGTTTCCGGACAGGTGCCGGTAAATCCGGAGACTCAGAAGCTCGAGCTGAGCGATGTGAAGGGCGAAACGCGCCTGGTACTGAGTAACCTCAAGCTGGTGCTCGAAGGCGCCGGAGCTTCGATTGCGGATGTAGTCAAGTGCTCGGTATTTCTGGCCCATGCCGCTGACTTCGCGGCGATGAATGAGGTATATGCGGAGTTCTTCGGTGAGGCCAAGCCCGCGCGCACCACAGTTGTTTGCGGTTTCGCGATGGCCGGACTCAAGGTTGAAATCGACTGTATCGCTTATAGTCCGAAGAAGTAACTGCGACTACTTAGTAATCCAAAACCAGCGGTTGTGCGCGTCCAACCGAAAGTCGTCGGTTCCTACGTGCATGATAGTTGCTACTTTGGCAACGCCCCTATTGATATCGATTCGCCGCATTGCCGAAGGAGTTGGCCCCACGGAGCCGAGTGCAATCGGCATGG
>NZ_CAJCHS010000426.1 GCF_903970205.1 Nevskia soli
TGTTCAATAATCAACAGAATATTTTCGACGGCTAAACCTCAAATTACGACATGCTGGTGATTGGATCGCGCGGGTCGCAACTCGCGCTTTGGCAGGCTCATTACGTACAACGGCGGCTGGAATCTCGCGGCGCGGAATGCCGCATCGAGGTCATCCAGACGACCGGCGATCGCATCGCCGACGTGCCTTTGGGCCGCGTAGGGAGCAAAGGCCTGTTTACGAAAGAAATCGAAGACGCACTGATCGACCGCCGCATCGATCTCGCCGTCCATAGCCTGAAGGATCTGCCCACGGAATTGCCGCGCGGCCTGACGATTGCAGCCACGCCCGAACGCGAGCAGCCGAATGACGTGATGGTGGGCCGCAAACTGCGCGACTTGGGCGCGGCGTCGCGCGTGGGGACAAGTTCTCTGCGCCGGACAGCCCAACTCCGGCGGTATCGGCCGGACCTGTTGGTTGAATCCATCCGCGGCAATCTCGATACGCGTCTGCGCAAGCTGGAGGAAGGCCACTACGACGCGATCGTACTGGCTGCAGCCGGGCTGCGGCGGCTGGGCTTGAAAGATAAGATCGCCGAGGTGCTGGAGCCGGAGGTGATGTGCCCCGCCGTGGGGCAAGGCGCCCTCGCCATCGAGACGCGCGAAGTGGGTCCCGGTTATGAGGCCTGTGCCCTGCTCGATCATCCCTGGACGCGCCTGTGCGTCACCGCGGAACGTGCGGTGCTTGGAGCGCTGGGCGGAGGGTGCCAGATTCCGATGGGCGCGTTTTCCAGCATCTCCGGATCGGAGATGCAAGTCACCGGAGTCGTCGTCGCGCCGGATGGCAGTAGCCTGATCCGCGAACAGGTGGCGGGTGATTGCACGCATCCGACCAAGCTCGGGCGCCAGGTCGGCGAGCTCCTGATCGCGCGCGGCGCGCTGCAGATGATCGGCCCAACCTTGAGCGGCCTGCGTGACTACGAAGTCTAGCGGCCGCGTCTTTCTGGTCGGCGCGGGGCCGGGCGACCCTGAACTGATCACGCTGAAAGGCCGGCGGGCTCTGGAACGTGCCACCGTCGTTTTCTACGATCACCTGGCGCCGGTGGAGCTTCTCGATTTTGCGCCCGCGTCCGCCGTGCGCCTTTATGTGGGAAAGAAGCGCACGGTGCATGCGCTAAGTCAGCAAGAGATCTCGACGCGATTGATCGAGTACGCGCGTGCCGGGGAAACCGTCGTGCGGCTTAAGGGCGGCGATCCTTACCTGTTCGGGCGCGGCGGCGAGGAAGCCGAGGCGCTGGCGGAAGCGGACATTCCGTTCGAGGTGATCCCGGGAGTCTCTTCGCCCGCCGGCATCGGCGCGTACGCGGGGATTCCACTGACCCATCGCGAGCACACGTCGGCCGTAAGTATCGTGACGGGGCACGATCCGGACGTGGTCGATTGGAACCGCTTCGCGCATGCGGAAACATTGGTCATCCTCATGGGTCTGAGTTGCTTCGATCAGATTTCTGAACGCGTCATTCGGGCTGGACGGGCCGCAGATACGCCGGCCGCGGCCGTTCGATGGGGCACTCGCGCCGACCAGCAGGTGCTTGAAGGCACGCTCGCTTCCCTGCCGAAACAGATTCATGCGGCGGGAATGAAGCCGCCGGCGACCATCATCGTCGGCCCGGTCGTGCGCTTGCGCTCGCAGCTTTCGTGGTTCGAGAAGTTGCCATTGTTCGGGCAGCGGATCGTGGTGACGCGGCCGCGCGGGCAAGCGCAGGAGATGTGTACGGCACTGCGCGATTTGGGCGCCGAGCCGATCCAGATCCCCGCGATCGCCATTGAAGCCGCAAGCGACACGGGCGCGCTCGACCGCGCCATCGAAGCGCTTGCCGCATACGACTGGCTGATCTTCACCAGCGTGAACGGCGTCCGCGCCTTCTTCGAACGATTGGACACCTCAGAGAGCGACTTGCGTGCGTTGCGCGCGAGGATCGCGGTGATCGGGCCGGCAACGCGTCAAGCCGTGGAAGCGGCGCATCTGAAGGTGGATGTGACCGGCGACGAATTTGTCGCGGAGAGCCTCGCCGAGGCGCTCGACAAGTTCCCTCTCGCGAATCGTCGCGTCCTTCTGGTGCGCGCTGCTGTAGCACGCGATTATCTGCCCGAATTCTTGCGCTCGAGAAATGCTTCGGTGGATGTGGTCGAGGCGTATCGCACCGTCGCCGCGCCGGGTCTCGTCGAGAGCGCTTCCAGGTTGATCGAGAACCCGCCCGATTGGATCACGTTCACCAGTTCTTCCACCGTCGACAACTTCTTCGCCGCAGTGGCGCCGGAGAAGCTGGCGCCGGCGCGGATGGCTTCGATCGGTCCGGTCACCTCGGCCACCCTGCGCAAATATGGCATCGAGCCCGCCGCCGAGGCCGTCCAATATACAACAGCCGGGCTTGTCGCGGCAATTTGCGCTTCAGTTACCCCGAAGAAATGACTCAGTATAATCGGAACGTGAAATTCAGGGTCTGCGGCGCGCTTCTCCTGGCGGTGCTGCTGGTTAGCTGCAACAACGGGATGCGAACCCGCGAAGCCGTCGAGCGCGACATCCGTAAGAGCGTCGGCCGGCGCGGCGATCTGAATATGAACAACCTGGATGTGACGGTGAATTCCGTTAACTTTCACGGCAACAAGGCGGATGCCGTGGTGGGGTTCATGCCGAAAGGCGGGCTGATTTCACAAGGGATGACGATGCGGTACACGCTCGAGCAGCGCGGTAACGAATGGGTTATCGTCAACCGTCAGATGGGCGATATGCACGCTCACACAGGGGCCTCAGGCACTCCAGGTAGCGCCCCCGGTAACAGCGCGGAGCCGCTGCCGCCCGGACATCCCTCACTCGACGGAAACCCTAAATGAAAACTGTCGCCGTTCTGGGTGGAGGCCCGGCTGGGGCTTTCGCCGCCGAACAGATTGCCCGGCAGGGTCTGCGCGCCATCGTTCTCGATGAAAAGCTGGCATGGGAGAAACCTTGCGGCGGCGGCGTGACGTACAAAGCCTACAACCAGTATCAGTTTCTGCGCGAAAACGACACGCCCAAGCGGTTCGTGCATGAAACCTCGCTTGCTTCCACGGGCGCCGGGTCGGTGAGTCTGAAACTGGACTCGCCGCTGATCGTTTACTCGCGGATGGACCTGAACCAGATGTTGCTTTCGCGCGCGATCGCGGCGGGCGCTCAGGTTGAGAAAACGCGGGTGACCGGCATGCAGCGCAACGGCGAGCAGTGGGATTTACAAACGCGCCACGGCAAGATGACCGCGGATTATTGCATCGTTGCGACGGGCGCGCGCAATCCGCTGCGCGATGTGGGCACGCGGCTCTCTTCGAATGACACGATGGTGGCGCTCGGCTACTACGTGCCGCAGCAGCAGGAACGCATCGACATCCAGTTTTTGCCCGAACTGGAAGGCTATATCTGGGTGTTTCCGCGCTGCGGCCATTTATCGGTAGGCATCTGCGGCAAAGGCGAGCCGGCTTCATCCCTGCGGCGCCGCCTCGAAGCCTACATGCACGAGAAGGATTTGCGGTGCGACGGCTCGACGTTCTACAGTCACCTCCTGCCGAGCCTCGATACGCCCGCGTGGCAGCAGAATCGCGTCGCCGGTCCGGGCTGGCTGGCGGTTGGAGATGCAGCGGGACTGGTCGATCCGATTACGGGCGAAGGTCTGTACTACGCGATCCGGTCGGCCGATCTTGCGGTTCAGGCGCTGTTCAATGAACTGCGCAACAACGAAATGGCCGCGGCGTTTTACCGGCGGCTGCTGCGCCGCGATTTCGCCAATGACCTGGAATTGGGATCGCGCCTCGCGAAGCGCGTGTTCGGCCGGACGTTCTTCGGCGCCGTGCCCAGCCGCATGATCCAGCTGACCCGCCGCAGCCCGAGGTTCAAGTCGTTGATGCAGGACCTGTTCTCGGGAACGCAGAATTACCTGACGCTCAAACGGCGGCTGTTGACCAACCTGAACGGCGGTTTGGTCGACATGGTCCTGAGCTTCAGCTTCAGCCGTCTGATTCCGCGGTCCTCTACGTCGAACGAATGAACGACTCCCGAAGCGCCGCGCTGTTCGAGCGGGCGCAAGTTTCCATACCCGGCGGCGTGAACTCGCCCGTACGCGCGTTCCGCGGAGTGGGCGGCACGCCTCGCTTCATCGTTCGCGGCGAAGGTTCGCATATCTGGGACGCGGACGGGAACGAGTATATCGATTACGTCGGTTCGTGGGGGCCGCTGCTGTTCGGGCATCGCTTCCCGCCGGTGATCGCCGCTTTGGAAGAGGCGCTCAGCCGCGGAACCAGTTTCGGCGCCCCTACCGAGCAGGAGATCGAACTCGCCGAGTTGATCCGTGAATTCGTGCCATCGGTCGAGATGGTGCGGCTCGTGAATTCAGGCACCGAAGCGACCATGAGCGCGCTGCGCGTGGCACGTGGATTCACTGGCCGCGACATCACCATCAAGTTCGAAGGCTGCTATCACGGGCATGTCGATTCGCTATTGGTGAAAGCCGGATCGGGAGTGGCGACCTTGGGTCTGCCCGACTCGCCTGGCGTCCCGCGCGGCTTCAGCGACACCACCATTGCGCTGCCGTTCAACGATGCCGATCGCGTGGAGCAGGCGTTTCAGAAGAATCCGGACGGGATCGCGGCCGTGATCGTGGAGCCCGTTTGCGGCAATATGGGCTGCGTCTTGCCCCAACCCGGATTTCTAGAGGCGCTGCGGACGATTACCGCGCGTTACGGCGCGCTCTTGATCTTCGATGAGGTCATGACGGGCTTTCGGCTGGCCAGAGGCGGAGCGCAGGAGTTATTCGGAATCAAGCCGGATCTAACAACTCTAGGTAAGGTGATTGGGGGCGGCTTACCGATCGCAGCTTACGGCGGAAGGCGCGATGTGATGACTTACGTTGCGCCGAGCGGTCCGATTTACCAGGCCGGAACACTTTCGGGGAATCCGTTGGCAGTAGCCGGAGGACTTGCTATGTTACGCCACTTACAGAGTCACCCGGAGACTTACCGGAAGCTAGAAGACTCTACAGCGCGTTTGGCCGGTAATCCGATCGATGGAATAACTGCCAATCGAAAGGGATCGATGCTGACCTGGTTCTTCAATCCCGATCCGGTTGTCGATTACGAGAGTGCTTTGCGGTCGGATCGCGCGCGGTTTGCCACGTTCTTTCACGCCATGCTGGAGCGTGGTTTCTATCTGCCGCCGTCTCCCTTTGAGGCTCTGTTTGTTTCGGCCGCGCACTCGACCGAAGAGATCGAGCGCACGTCCGCAGCCGCCCGCGAATGCCTACTTAGCTCTTAGCCGGTAACAGGCGCTTGCGCAGGGATCCAAACGCCATTGCTGCGATTCCGATGCCGAGCATCACGAGCGATCCCGGTTCTGGAGCGAAGATGAATTCCTGCTCCTGGCCGGTCCCCTGTACGCCGGTGTTGGTAAGTATGTTGAAGTTAGCCGGATTGATCTTCGAGTAGTTCTGCTCGGCGGCGAACAACCACGTATTGGAAGATGGTGTGGGAGGATGCACGTTCGGGTTCTCGGTATTCGGGTTGAATAAGTCCCAGATCGTGTCCTGGATCGCGCCGTTGTTCGCGTAGCCGGTAGAGCCGCTCGGTGCGAACTGCGTGGTGAGCCACGCGGCCATTTCATAAACCTGGAGCGCGTTGAACGACTGATCGGTCCCCCCTTGCGTCAGCAGGCTGTCCGAATCGGCGCCGTAACGGGTGTTGCTGAGGTTGCCTGACGCCATGTTGGTGACGTTCGCCGTCCAGGATTCGCCATTCGTCACTTCGTTGGCGAAGTCATCGCAGTAGATGGTTGTACTTACTCCGTTAAGGGTCGCGGTGTAAGGACTAATTAAGTAACCCGAGCTGTCAGTTTGCCCATTGGCTCCGCTAAAAGTAACATTGACGGTGCCCGCAAGCATGGGGATTGCGCCGGCCGCGGCGAGTAGAGACACGAAGAGCGGTGATTTCATAGAGTAACCTGCCTTCTTTTAAGTTCGAATGAGAAATACTAATCCGAATCTAGCGGGTCAGGCAGTTGAACACAATGGACCTTGAGTGTCGATTCTATGGTCCGCGTACCTGGTACCGAAGGTCAGATTAAAACCAGTTAGCCACGGATGGCCGGGGGCGGGAGCGACCTCCGGGCCGGCAGCCGCAATGAATTCCGCATGTGACCCGGAAGTTAAGTCCTGCGTGTGTATGTTAGATCAAAAGCTAATTAGCCGCGGATGAACAGTGACGAACCAGATATGGCCCGCGGTCCACCCTGGGGAATGAAAACGTTGAACACTCCGTTGCCGCGGGGCTGCAGTATTTGAGTCGCTGCAAAATACCGCATACTGAGCCGCGACGGTGACGGAGCGGTTACAACCTGCGCATCCGCTTTCTCGCGGCAAAAGCATTCGAAAGGTTCTTTTCCGGAGCACCAGCTCCGTTACCGTCGCGGCTCAGTATGCTGACAGGTGTTTTCAGAACAACACGGATACAAAACGATCAACATCTGTGTTTATCTGTGTTCATCTGTGGCTAAAAGGCTCGTCTGGCAGGGGCGGGAGTGGCCGCCGGGTCGACAGCCGCAATTAACTCCGCATGTAACCCGGCAGCTAAGTCCTGCGTGTGTACGGGGTCAAGACGAGCGACGGACAACGCGCCCTGTTGATCGCCATAGATCCCGTCTTCGGCTTGAGTCGTCCGGTGGATCCGGTGTTTACTGTACGGCTCGTGCTCCATCAGCCGGGCTGAAAATTCCTCGGGGAAGAAAACCTGACCAATATGAGATGTGTGGTCCGACGCGTAGGACTTACCTTTGCGATGCCCGCCGGTCCGAACCTTGAAATGAATATGGTTCGTGCGCCCCATGTAGAAGCCCGGGAAAACCGTCTGAAATACGACGAACCCTTCAGCATCGGTAAGTTGAATCCCGCGAAGAAAAGTAAGTTTGTCGGTAGGGTGATTTTGCGGCGGCGGACCCATTCGCTCCATGCCCTCCGGCGGACCAGGACGATTGCCGGGATGTTGCGGATCGAATCCGGGCGGCGGACCCGGCGGACGGCCTCCAGGACCACCTGGGCCACCCGGACCCATCGGACTCATCTTCGTGAACCCCGAGTAGAGTCCGAGCGCATCGCAATGCCAGATATCCACGGCTACGTTGGGGAGCGGCTCGCAGGTGCGCGCGTTCATTACCGCTAAGCGCAACGTAAGAGGGACGCCGGGCTTGCCTTCGACTATGTCCGAACGAAAAAGCTCGTCGGGTATGTAATACGGTCCAACCTCCTGCTCGGGGCTGAGCCTGCACACGCCGGCTTGTTCGGAGGAACGAAAGGATTGCGCGGCGGCGCGCTGCAGCCGTGCCGCAGCTGCAACTGCCAGGCCACTGGTTACGAAGCTTCGACGGCTAAGGCTAAATTGATGAGGCAAGGACCAGAGTAACAACTTATCGGCCCCCGTGGACTTACTCCGCGGTTCTTTTTACAGGTCTTTACCCAGTTTCAACACTCAGTTTCAACGCGCCGCCGCGGAACGCATTCGCGGTAACTGCCAGCGCGCGCGTGCTTCTCCGGCTACCGCTCGAATTTCCGAAGCATGAACCGCGTTGTTAAAGATTCCGTACGCCCCTTTTCCGATTAGCCGGAGTGAGCGCTCTTTATCGCTGTGCGCGCGAACAATGACGATCTTGGGCGGGTCTTCCATTCCGTCCAGATCCTCCAGCAGACGATTCCAGCTCTCGTTCGGCAGCGACCCGTCGATCACCACCACCGGCGCTGTCAGCGCGGCGACTGTCTGCCTCGCCTCCAGCAGGTTCGCCGGAAGCGCCAACTTCAATCCCGAACCGGTAAGTTCTTGGGCCAGCAACTCCCGGTATTCAGGATCATGCGTGATTACGATTAACGGGGACTCGACTTCAAACTGATCAGGTGAAGGCGATATTCGTGCTTGCATCTTGCTTGTATTTTAGTCCTTATAGCGGCCGAACGTCCGTAATTAAGCAAGATTTGGGACAAATTTTGACGCGTCGATTTTGGCGCGTAGAATCGTCTTCACAGTTTCGTCCACGAAGGCCGCATCTAACCCCATCAAGTTAGTTTCAAGGAACTCACGCGGACCCCAGCCGAAGACGCGGCTCACTTCCTCATAATTCCTCGTAAGCGTCGTCGCCGTAAGCATGCGCGTGTCGGTGTTGATGTTCAACGGGACGTGCTGACGATAAAGCAAATCGATGGGGTGGTGGGCCATGTCGGCGATTTCGGGAACAATCTGGATGTTCGACAAAGGACAGATCTCCAGGTGAATCCGATGCTGCCGCAGATGCCGGACTAACTCCGGATCTTCGATACTTCGCACGCCGTGTCCGATCCGCGTGGGTTCGAGCAGCCGCAGCGTTTCCCAGACGCTCTCCGGACCGCAGGCCTCACCCGCATGGGCGGTGCGGAAGAGGTTGTTCGCGCGGGCGAAGTCGTAAGCTTCGATGTGGGCCGTTAACGGGAATCCGGCCTCATCGCCCGCAATATCCAGCGCAACCACACGGCTGCCTTGATACGACTTGACCAGGCGCGCCGTCGCGATGCTTTGTTGTTTCGTGAAGTGGCGCAAGGTGCAGAGAATCAGGCGTGCTTCGATCCCGGTTGCGCGACTCATATGCTCGGTGGCCCGGTTGACGATGTCGACGACGCGTTCGGCACTCAGGCCGCGCTCCAGGTGAAGCAACGGAGCGAATCGCAGCTCCGCATAGATGACGTTATCCGCCTGCAACTGGTGGAACAAATCTTCGACAGTGATCCGGAGCGAGGGTTCATCCTGCATCAGGACGACGCCTTTCGGCGCGCGGCTGAGAAACTCCGCCAGATTGGTGCAGCGCGCCGGAGCGATGTAGTCGGACGCATACTCTTCGCGGGTGACTCCGGGAGCGAGCTTCGATACGGCGTTGAAGCTGAGGGAGCAATCCAGGTGAAGATGAAGTTCGATTTTGGGTAGGGTGGAGACTGAAGTCATGTTTTTCGATGGATGATAAGAGCGCAGTTTGCGCTCGCGCACCCGCGGCTTTCCAGGGAAGTAAGGTAACCCGGATCGCCGAGTCTGGTGGTGCTGTTCCGGAACTGTAACTGAGCCGAGAGCGTAAGCGACCGGTGGCTAACGTTTCCGCAACTAACTCCTTCCCGCCTATCATAGAAGTTTGCCGGGCGTTTATCTCTCCTACCCGTTTTGCGCGCAGAAGTGCACGTACTGCAACTTCGCGTCCGGCGTGCTGCCGAAGCATCTCGAGCCCCTGTATGTCGACGCGCTGCGGCGGGAGATTGCGGCAGCAACCTTTGCGTGGAACCCGGCGACCGTTTACCTCGGCGGCGGAACGCCGAGCACGATGCCGATCCAAGCGCTCGATTCAATCCTGTCCGTCGTGCCCGGCCGCCCCTGGACGGAAGCAACTATGGAAGCCGCGCCGGGGAGCTTCGACGCGGAAATGGTGCGGGGCTGGGTCCGCGCGGGAATGAATCGCGTCAGTTTAGGCGTGCAGTCTTTCGTCACGCGGGAGCTCGCCCGAACGGGCCGCAAGCATACCGCCGCAACGATTCTCGCCGACGTAAAACGGCTTCAAGCCCAAGGCATTAGCAACCTAAACCTCGACCTGATTGCAGGTCTCCCCGGGCAGACGGCGGCGAGCTGGTCGGAATCGCTCGACTGGATCGAGCGCCTCGCGCCCCCTCATGTATCGGTTTACATGCTGGAGGTCGATGACGATAGCCGGCTCGGGCGGGAATTGAGGCTCGGGGGCGTCCGATATGGCGCGTCCGATGTGCCCGGCGAGAACGCGATCGCGGATTTCTATGAGGCTGCCGCCGAGAGGCTGGCGCGGCTCGGCATCCATCGATATGAGATTTCGAATTTCGCCGTTCCCGGAGCGGAATCGCTGCACAATCTGACTTACTGGAAGCTGGAACCCTATCTCGGATTCGGCGCCGACGCGCATTCGCATGATCGCGGGCTGCGTTGGAGCAACGTGGAGTCGGCGGACGAGTACATCCGGTTGAGCCCGTCGGCGCGGGTTGAAGAGTCGAATGCCGATCCCGATTCGGAGCGCTTTTTTGTCGGCCTGCGGTTGATCGAAGGCATTCAAGTTTCACCTGAGGATCTTGCGATCCACGCGGATTCCGTCAAACGGTTCGTCACCGCCGGCTTGATGGAAAATAACGGTTGCAATCTCAAGCTAACTTCATCTGGGTTAATGCTTTCCAACGAAGTACTTGAAGCTTTCATTCACTGATGATCGATCTCCGAAGCGACACCGTCACACGCCCCACGCCATCCATGCGGCGCGCCATGGCGGAAGCCGAGGTCGGCGACGATGTCTATGGCGAAGATCCGACCATCAACCGGCTCGAACAGCGCGCGGCGGAACTCATGGGCAAGGAGGCTGCGCTCTTCGTTCCTACCGGGACGATGGGGAACACCATTGGAATCAAGCTGCATACCGAGCATGGCCAGGAAGTCATTTGCGATTCCCGCTCCCACGTTCTCGATTGGGAGCTTTCCATGGTCGCGTGGTTTTCAGGATGCGTGCTGCGGACGGTTTCCGCTGACGGTGAACTCCCCGAGTGGCAGCACTATCGGACGGCGATCCGGACGGGCGGCGACAACAGCGCTCCCACGGGCTGCGTGACCGTCGAGAACACGCATAACATGCTCGGCGGGCTGGTCTATACGCTCGATTCGCTCGACGAAATTTGCCATGAGACGCACCGGCTTGGATTGAAAGTCCACCTGGATGGCGCGCGGATCTTCAACGCCGCCGTGTCGCTGGGAGTCTCCCCCGCGCGGATTTGCGGGGATGCGGATACCGTGATGTTCTGCCTTTCGAAGGGGCTGGGCGCGCCGGTTGGTTCGCTGCTGGCCGGTTCGGCGGCGGACATAGCGCGAGGACGGCGCCTGCGAAAACGGCTGGGCGGCGGCATGCGCCAGGCGGGCGTGCTGGCGGCCGCCGGACTCGTAGCGC
This sequence comes from Nevskia soli, assembly GCF_903970205.1. GTDB lineage: Bacteria > Acidobacteriota > Terriglobia > Bryobacterales > Bryobacteraceae > Bog-113. Next base: position 11,008 of record NZ_CAJCHS010000426.1, read on the forward strand.
TCGAAGAGAGTCCCCCAAGACTGGCAACCGATCATGAGAACGCGCGGTTGTTTGCCCGTGGGCTCGGCCTTCCAACGTGTCCGCCAACCAACATCGTGGTGTTTGATGTGAGCCACACCGGACGAACACCGGCGCAAATCGCGGGGGCGCTGAAGGCTGAGGGAGTGCTGGTGAGTCCTGTCGCTGAAACCGTACTGCGCGCCGTAACTCATCAGAACGTTTCCGCCGAGGAATGCCGCAGTGCCGCCGAAATTGTGAAGCGCGTTCTTACTTCAGGTACTTAGAGATCTCCGGATAGAGAAGCTTATGAATCTGCGGCTGTTGCATGTTGTCCCTGGTGACAACCGTTGCAGGTAGATCGATCTTCTTCTCGGGCGTTTTCCCGGCGAACTTCTGCGCGAGTGTCTCGACGGCTTTGAAGCCCATGGTGAACGGGTCCTGAACGATCAGCGCACTAATAGTTCCACCTTCCAAATCCTGAATCATGCCTTCGCTCGAATCGAAAGCAACCAGCTTGACCTTTCCGGAGAGCCGGCGCGCTTTGAGGGCCTGCGACGACCCGACGGAACTGGGCTCCGACGACGCGAAGATTCCATTCAGATCCGGATGCGCGCTCAGAAGATCTTCAGAGACAGCCATGGCTTTGGCGCGATCGCCCATGCTGAAGTTCTTGGCGACGATCTGGATCTTCGGGAAGCCGTGCGCCATGGCGTCTTCGAAGCCGCGCTCGCGCTCCATCGTCGACTGGCTGCCGGGCGCATGCATGACCTCGGCGACGGTTCCGGTCCCGTTGAGCAGTTGCCCCAGCTCCCGGCCGGCCATCTGACCCGCGGCGAAGTTATCGGTTGCCACAAAGCTCAGATAATTCTTCGAGTTAACGCCGGAATCGAAAACCGTTACCGGAATGTTCTCGCCGGCCGCCCGGTCTAGCGACTGACCGAGGACATCCCGCTCCGTGGCGGCCACGGCGATCCCGTCGACATGGCGGGCGATCATAGAGTCCACAATCTCGACCTGACGGCTGTAGTCCGTCTCCTGCGGCGGTCCATCCCAGACGATCCGAAGCTTGTATTGTTCGCCGGCGGCCACGGCGCCGGCGTGAACGGCGATCCAGTAAACATTCGAAGTGGACTTCGGGATTACCGCTACCTGCTTTTCCGCGCCGCGATTGCATGCCGCCAGAGAGATAAGCGCTAAGAGGAAACAACCAGCGCGCCGCGCCGCCTGTGGGGAAAACCGCTTCCTTACGGTCGCGGCTCTGTAACTGCCGAATCCACTGAGCCGCGTTGATCTGCCGAATCCACTGAGCCGCGTTGATCTTCCGAGCCGCGCACGTAAGTAAGCGGTTCTTGGCATCTGCCAGAAGCTGTTAGCGGGCAAGCCATCCACCGTCGATCACGATATCGGTCCCGGTAACGAAGCCCGCCTCCGGCAGGCACAGGTAGACGGCCAACGCGCCCACTTCGTCCAGCTTTCCCCATCGGCCAACCGGGATGCTTGCCATGAACTGCGCGTTGAGTTCCTCGTTCTCGGCGATCTTCTGATTCATCTCGGTAGCGAAAGGTCCTGGACTGATGCAGTTACAGGTCACCCCTTGAGGCGCAAGTTCAAGCGCCAGCGCGCGCGTCAGCCCGAGCAAACCCGTCTTGCTTGCCGAGTAAGCCGAGCGCTCGGGTAGCGAGACGTGACCCATGATCGAACTCAGATTAATGACACGGCCGTACCCTTCTTTGAACTGGGGAACGAAGGCGCGGCACATCAGGAACACGCTCGTGAGGTTGGTATCCATCACGGATTGCCACTCACTCAGCGTGAAGTCGACCAGCTTTTTGCGAAGGTTCATTCCGGCATTGTTGATAAGGATATCGACGGGTCCGAACTCATCGCGAATCGTCCGTTGCAGTGCGAGGACTGATTCTTCAACGGCGACATCGGTCACGAAGACGGACGCATCGCTCCCGGCTCCAATCGCAAGACCGGCGACCAACTCGAGTTGCTCGCGATCGCGGGAGACGAGGGCGAGCTTTACTCCCTCGGCAGCGAGCGCCATCGCCATCGCCTTGCCGAGTCCTTTACTGGCGCCCGTGATGAGAGCGCTTTTTCCTTTGAGACGCTGTTCCATAATCCACCGGAATTGTACCGCGCGGCGTGCATTACGATGGAACCACAGAGAATCGCGATGGCATCGTTAGTGATCTACACGCCGGATGGGAAGAAGCACACCGTAATCCTGCAAGCCGCGCTCATCACACTGGGGCGATCGAGAGATGCCGACTTATCCTATCCCGACGACAGTGGCTTGTCCCGGCTGCACCTCCAGTTCAAAAAGAGCGGGGACGGCTATCTGATCCAGGATCTGAATAGTAAGAACGGAACCAGCGTAAACGGGCAGCGGCTGGAAGCCGCGCGTCCTCTTGTGGCCAACGACAAGATCTCATGCGGGCATCTGGCCGTGGTGTACGACGCGGGGCGCTCGGCGCCTCAGATTGAATTCGTCGAACCGAGCACGGCGTCGGGTTCGGAAGCGGCCATCGTCACGACGCTGGGCGGGGTGCTGCACGAATCGACAACGGGAGCCGCGGCGTCGATGAGCGCGCTGATCCAGGCCGGCAACGAGCTGGCGATCGAAAGGCCGCTCGAACAGCTCTTCCCGATCATTCTCGGGCTGGCCATCGGCGCGGTGGGAGCGTCACGGGGTCTGCTAATGACGGTCGAAAACGGGAAACTCGTAGAAAGAGCGAGCCGCGGCGACCTGTTTAAAATCAGCACCGCCGTGCGCGACCGCGTGTTGGAACAAAAGCAATCGGTGCTGGTGCGCGACACCCGGCTGGACGACGCCTATCGCAACCGGGAGAGCCTGATCCTGGACAAGGTACAGACGCTGATGGCGGTTCCGCTGCAGGTTCGCGAAGACGTACGCGGCATTATCTATGTGGATTCGCCCAGCCTGCAGCGCGAGTTCACGCGTGAAGATTTGAAAGTGCTAACGGTGCTGGCAAACATCGCGGCCATCCGCGTGGAGCATGCGCGACTGGCGCTGGTGGAGCAGGCGCGGCGTCTGATGGAGCGCGAGCTGGAACAGGCCGAAGCGATCCAGCGCAATGCCCTGCCCGCAGCGGCGCCGGCGGTGAGCGGGCTCGATCTGGCGGGCCGGAATGTAGCTTCCCGCGCCATCAGCGGCGATTACTTCGACTACTTCACGGGCGAGGACGGACTCGTCGCGCTGCTGCTGGCCGACGTTTCCGGAAAAGGATTGGCCGCGGCGCTGATGGTGATGGCGCTACAGGCGCGCGTGCAGCCTTTGTTCGAACAGCTTCCCACCGGTCCCGAAGCGTTGAAGAGCGCCATCGAGCGATTGAACCGCCTCACCACGGCGAACTGTCCCCCGGCGAAATTTATCACGCTGTTCGCGTGCGTCGTGGATGGAAAGAACGGGCATCTCGACTGGGTCTCGGCCGGGCATAATCCGCCGTTGGTGATGCGCGCCGACGGGTCGCACGAGTTTCTGACGCATGGCGGCCCAATCCTGGGTCTGTTCCCGAACCTGGAGTTTACTCAATATCAAACGCCGTTTCATGACGGAGACGTGATCGCGATTTACAGCGACGGCATCACCGAGGCTTGTACACCGCAAGATGAGGAATTCAATCTGGAGCGGCTGGCGGAGGTGGTTCGCAAGCATCGAACCGGCAGTGCGGACCAGATAGCGGACGCAATCCTGGCTGCGGTGCGTGAATGGACCGCCGGGTGCGCGCCGGCGGATGACATGACGGTGGTGATCGCCCGCAAGACGGGTTTGTTAAAACCCGCTAAAACTTGACGCGACTGAACACGCGGTCGAGAATCGCGACAGCTTCGTCGACCTCGCGCTCGGTGATGATGTAGGGCGGCAGGAAGCGCAGCACGGTGTCGTGCGTTGCGTTGAGCAGCAAGCCTTCCTTCATGGCTTCGGCGACAATGGGGGCTCCAGGCATGGCAATCTCGACACCGACCATCAATCCGGCGCCGCGAACTTCGACGATGAATGGATAACGCTGCTGCAGCTCGCGCAAACGAGAGCGGAACGCTTCTCCGACGCGGCGCATCTGCGGCATGAGCCCGTCGAGAATGTCGAAGAATTCCAGAGCCACGCGGCAGCAGAGCGCGCTGCCGCCGAACGTGGTTCCGTGCATGCCGGGACGGATGGCCGCCGCGGCGCGTTCGTTCATCACGACGACGCCGAGAGGCAATCCGCACGCGAGCGGTTTCGCGGCGAGCATGATGTCCGGAATCACCGGCTCGGCCGCGAGTTGATACCCGAAGTAAGTGCCGGGACGGCCGACGCCGCATTGAATCTCATCGAAGACCAGAAGAGCGTCGTATTGGTCAGCCAGCTCGCGGGCAAGTTGACCAAACTCGGGAGTGATGGGAAGGATGCCGCCCTCGCCTTGAATCCACTCGATCACGACGCCAGCCGTGCGCTCGGAAAACGCGGCGCGGAGACTATCCGGATTGTTGCGCTCCACGAAGCGAATGCCGGGGATCAGCGGCTCGAAGTCCCGGCGGTATTTCGACTGGCCGGTGATGGAGAGCGAACCGAGCGTGCGTCCGTGAAAGGAATTTTCGAGCGCGATGATTTCAAACTTGTTGGTGTTGGGGTTCGTCGCGGCGCCACGGCCGTGGGAGTGAATCATCTTCATGGCGGCTTCTATCGCTTCGGTTCCGGAGTTACAGAAGAACGAGCGCTGGAGTCCGCTGATCTCGGCGAGTTTCTTCGCGAGCTGGCCCTGATAGCGGTGATAGTAAAGGTTCGAAGTGTGGATGAGCAGCCCGGCTTGTTCGCGGATGACTTCGGTGATACGAGGATGGTTGTGGCCGAGGGCATTTACGCCGATGCCGCTGATGAAGTCGAGATACTTGCGGCCTTCAACGTCCCATAACCAGGGACCGTCGCCGTGATCCAGCACGAGCGGATAGCGGGCGTAGTTTGGAAGGAGGTACTGGCGCTCGAGATCAATGACTTCCTGAGCGCCAATTTCCGAAGGAGCGGGCGCAGCCGGCGAGATACTCATTATTTGATGATACGGAATGCCGCCGTAGCGCCGCTAGCTAGAGACCGGACCGGGAGCCGGCGGTGACGTCTTGAAGACGCCGATCAGGTTGTAAAAAACAACGATCGACGCGGTAATGGCCTCGATCATGGACAGCAGCTGATCTTGCGAGATCATTTTTGAACCAAACTGCTCGGTCGCGGAGGCTGAACTGACAACCTGTTTGATGAGCTGCAACTTAGCGGGACCGACTTTGGGCGTCGCCGCGGTTGTTTCGATGGCCACTATAGCTTCGAGAAGAGTCGGAAACATCTGTAGGATAAGAAGAAATGCTTGCATTTTTGCTCCGTGGGCGCGCGCCATTGCTTGCCGGCCGCGGTCCTCGATCTAAGAGTAAGTCCGTAAGATGGACTTAGCGCGCTTAATTACTTGTAAGTGGTTGAAAGCGCGGAGGCGATTCCGGTTAAGGGGCTGTGATCATGAGCAAGCGCGACCCACGCCGCGAACGACGCCTCGGCGTTTATCCGGGTTGTTCTGAAAACACCCCGGTTGCCGACCACTCAATCCACATTCCGGGCCGCGCAGTGGTGCGCATGGAGAAGCATTCCGCTCTCGCGCAGCAAAAAGCATACGAGGGTTCTTTTCCGGAGCACGAGCTCCATGGCTGTCGCGGCTCAGCAGGGCGGCCGGCAATGCCGGATTGAACAGGATGTGACTTGACCTTACGGCTGGATCGTAAGTATCGTAACCGTGGCGTTCGGGAGCGGAACCGTGTAGTTTCCACTCTGATCCGGCGAGACCGGCGTCGATTGAATGGGCCCGGTAAGCGCGCCGGTGCTGCTGAATTGCACGCCGCCGTAAGTCACGTACTCATACGTTGACGTTAACGAAGGCGCCGTGAGCTGTACGTAAGAAGCGCTAGTCGCCGGTGTCGACAAATGCACAGCCACGGTCCCGGATGCGGCTAAATCTTTGTTGATCACGTAGACCGTGGTCGCGCAAGTTGCGCAAGTCGAAAGCGCATAACTGGTGATATTCGCCGAACCGGCCGACACGGTGACCGGCAGAAACCGCTGGCCCTTCGCGGCGTTGAACGCATAGAGCCCGTAGTACTCGGGCTGCACCTGATCGGTGAATAATCCGGGCCCTGAACTGCTGATCAAAATCGGATTGTAGAGACTTCCCTCATGAAAGTGGAAGTTCATTCTGCGAATTCCGACACGCGCCATCTGAAGCGCAAAGTCAAGCGCCCAAATCCCCGAGGCCTGCACATCGCTTACTCCTGCCTGCCCGGGATCCGGCGAGACGCTATTGGTTTCGTCAATCTGCACGTTCATTTTGAACATCGAATTAACGTAGCTAACGGCTTTGCCAAAAGCCTGCGTCTCCTGGGTCAGCAACGAGGGGGCCAGCAGTTGCCCAACCGTCACGGGTGCAGGAGTATTGTTCAGTGGATACTCGTGCAGTGTTACCAGGCCCACATTACTGGCGCTGCAACCATTGCACTGCGTAACACCCTGAATCACGGGAACGAGTTGATTGGTTACGGTGCTCGTGGAGGGATCGTAGTAGGCCGGCGCGGCGAGAGCGATCGAAGCGGTCGTGGAGTTTGCCTTGAATGCCTGGCTATAGTCAAGGAGATCCGTGATCTGGCCGGAAACGCCGTATGTAGGCGGCCGGTATCCTTGAGTCGCATAGAGATTTAGTTCATTACCCAGCTCGAACCCGAGCAAAGAAGCCTTGGTATACGCCTGCAGAACAGGCATAAAGCCTTTGGTTATCTCATTAAGAATGTAAGCTGGGGCCCCGGGGTCTATATTCTGAACGAGATTGACACCGACAAGCATCATCCAATTGGTTTGTGCGCTGGCCGCACACCAGCTTTCGAAGTCGGCGGTAGTTAAGTAATACTGGCATTCCGACGGATCGGGAGCGGTTTCTGCGTTCCAGCAGGATTCGTCGGCTCCCGCTCCGCCGATCCGCAGGGTTCCCCGCCCTAAATTCCTGATAAGCGTAAATAGAACAGAATTGCCGGCGGTCGATGGGCCGAAGAACGTCAGCGCTGCATTCTGCTGAAAGCTCAAGCCCATGAAATCCCCGGGAACGGCGGACCCGCTGGGCTTCCGCGTGACCTGTACGGTGGCCACTTGTTGCGCGAACAGAGAAGCCGCGCTAGCTGCGATTAAAAGGGGGGTCCTGAATAACATGGATGGCTTTGGTTTAGGGAGTCGAATAAAGAGTGGACATCTGATACGTCCGATATACGTTTGTGCCGAGCACCATCTCGTAGTCGAAAGTGCCGCTCGGCGTCACTTCGATGCATTGTGCGCTGGGCGGCTGCGGCGCGTTCTGAATCCATCCTGAAAGAAAGTGGTAATTGCCGTTATCCAGCAACTGCGCGGTGCCGAGCGCGACCGAAAAGACGCCCATATTGTCGTTTACATTCAGACTTGCATTCAAAGTGGTTTCGTCCAGTGTAAGCACTTGGCCCCGGCTGAACTCTCCGGGGTTGTAAAAAACTCGCGTGTTCCCGTTGTCGTATAGAGTGAGCGTCGTGCTCGTTCCCGACTCTACTTTGACGTCATGCTGATGAGAAAACCAGGGATACGGATCGCTACTGCCTGAGATCGTGAAGTTACCGCCCAAGCCGAGCGTCCAAATGACGCTGCCGTCGCCTGTTCCGTTGGCATAGTTGATCTTATATACGAAATCCTGATCCCGAGCGGAGAAAATAATATTTCCGTCGCTATCCAATGTCAGAGAATTTCCGTGTATCCAATCGTTTGCAAAGTTAGCTAAATGCAGCGGAGGGCATCCGACTTCACGCGGCGGTTGTATGCAGACGTCAGAAGGTAAGGTTGCGGGCCGGTTGATGTCGAGGAAATCATAAGCGCTCCAGGACCACGCGACCTGCATGTTGGTATCCAAGTCCACGATCGCGTCACCCAGAATGTCGACGGGCGCGGTCGATCCCTGCGTGCCCGCCGGAAAGATTTCTTCCTGGGAGGCGATGACCAGAGTATGTCCATTGGAAAGCCGTAACGCGTCATGGTTAAACTCGGTTATCCCGAGCAGACCTTTGGCCTCCAGGAGCGCGGAAACACGTGGGACACTTGTCTCCCGGATGGTATTGCCGGCCGGATCGAATTCGCGGAAGAGTTGTTGACCCTGGTTTATGTAGTTCGGGTTGGCAACTAACATAAGAAACGTTCCGCCGGCGACGGGAATGATATTGGCCGGGTCCATCGACGGAACGTTCGCGTAGTACCAGAGGATATTGCCGTTGTGATCCGTGGCAAAGGGGAAATAATTTGCCGGCGGCGTCCCCGGGATCGGATCATGGAGCAGTACCGGCTGTTGGGTATCTGTCGATCCGTTCAAAGGAATTGAAATCGGGGGAAATACCAGCGAAGGACCGACCGCTCCGGTCGTAAACTTTAGAACCGGCCCGGATGTTACTAGCGTCGATCCGCTGACGACTTCGTAGTTCATGTTATACGTGGTGGACGCTTTCATTCCCGCAACGTAGATGTTGTTGGTCAGAGTCGGCGAACAGGCGACGGTGGAGGTGCGGTAGGCGACGCCGCCGGTCGCGAACCGGACGCGGAATGCATCTCCGGTTGGGCATCCCGGTCCGCTGTACAAGGCGACCAGGGGATTCGCGCTCGGTGTAATTACCGGGGCGCCCCCGGAAGCGCTGGTCAGAGGCGTGAACGTGAACGGCGCTGTTACCGTCGCGGACTCCCCCGTAGCCGCGTTTAGCACTTTTAGCTGAACCGTGTAGCTCCCCTCGTGAGTGTAAGGAGTCCATGGAAATAATGTGGCGGTGTCGAAGTCCAGAAGGATCTGGAAGTTCTGACTGGTTCCCGAAGCTACCGCGTAGCGATATTCCAGCGCACCGGGATTCGTGTCGGACGCGGTGGGAGTCCAGGTGATCGTGGTTCCGACGGGTTGGGGAGAAGGAAGTGATGGCGCTAGCGATGCCGTGATGGTTGCCCACAACGGAGATACGGCGAAAATAGCGGGCAAAACTCGATACAGGTTCATATCCTCAGATTTATATCCTATTGAAGCTTTCGATGAAGGTACGGGAAGGTAAAATAAAGATCACCCGTTTTCGAGACACAATATGCGCATGAAGCGACATAAACTCTCCACTTAGCCTGCCCGGAAGGACTTGGATTTTGGCCCCGCGTTACCTCTCGAGCGGGGTATTGTTTCGAACATACCACGACTTTCATGTAAGCAACTGTAAGCAGGGGTGTGGCGACTCATCCTAATAGTACTTTTTTATCTGTCTAGATCGAGACTCGACTTAGAAACGGCACGTTTACGTGCGAACACAGCGGTTCCGGTTTTGTACTATGAGATGACTCTGATGTGGCGCAGCCACTCAGAGACGACATCGGGCCACGCCGTAACAGGAAGCTCGGTTCGCCTCAATCCGTAACCATGGCCGCCGGACGCGTATAGGTGAAGTTCGGCGGGTACCTTTACAGCTTTGAGCGCAAGGAAGTACGCAACGGCGTTTTCAACCCCTACCGGATCGTCTTCCGCTTGCACCAGGATCGTGGGCGGCGTCTTATCGGTAACCGGCACGTCCGGGTTCAACGTGAGCTTGCGGTCCCCGGTCCCCAGATAGCCGGGGTAGATTACGATCGCGAAATCCGGACGGCAGCTCTGCTGATCGGCGGCATCGATCGCCGGGTAGAGACGCTCGTCGTAGTGCGTGCTGACCGCGGCTGCCAGATGCCCTCCGGCCGAGAACCCGAGCACCCCGACGCGATGGGGATCGATTTGCCATTCGGCCGCATGCATGCGCACGATGCCCATGGCCCGTTGCGCATCCTGCAGCGCGGCGGCGGATTTGGGAAACGGCCCGGAACCGGGCACGCGGTACTTCAGCACAGCGCAAGTGATCCCGGACGAAGTAAGCCAATCGCAGACTTCCGTCCCCTCGAGGTCCATCGCAAGAATGCTATAACCGCCCCCGGGAAACACCACGACCGCGGCGCCGGAGTTATTCCCCTTCGGCGGATAGATCGTAAGAGTCGGATTCGTAACGTGCCCGAGGCGGATCAGCGGCTTCCCCGCGATCAGGTTGTCCTTAGCGGTCGTTGTATCCGCTTCCGGCTTTGTATCGGGCTGAGCGTCCTGGTGACCGGCCGGCGCGCCGTGCGGCCAGATCGGAATTACCTGCTGGGCGGAAAGTGCGGATGCGACTGCGGTTAGAAACAAAAGTCGTTTGAGCATGTCCAACGCAAGTGTAAATCAGCACGCTACTCGAAGCGCAGCGCTTCGGTAGGGTTCAGCCGGGAGGCACGATCCGCCGGCAGCATCCCGAAGAG
>NZ_CAJCHS010000427.1 GCF_903970205.1 Nevskia soli
GAGAGCGAGCGACGAGCAAACCGCAAACACCGACCGATCCTGCGCCGCCGCGGATTCCGTCAAGCGCGTCCAAAGACTTTCGAGCCGGTCGACCTGCGGCAGCTCCGGATGCATCAACGCTACGTTCTGTTTGAGCTTGGCCCACTCCTTGCGTAGGCTGGCGGCATCGAACGGCGGCAGGTTCATCGCCTCGGCCAATTGCACGCTCGTCTTCTCCAGGCCATCAAGTAGCTGGTCGGCTGTCTCGAATTGATGATCGCGGCTCAGCAGTCCTTCGTCCTTCAGCGCCTGGGAAATTTCGCGAATGAGTTCATGACCCGCGCCGGTGGCGTCGGCGAGCGCGGCCAGCACCCAGATGGGAGAGACGCGAATCGTCAGCAATCCGATGATCTCGATGCCGTGACTTGCGCCGCGCTTCAGGATGAAGTTGCGCGCCAGTTCGTTCGAATCCGCATAGACTCCCTGCACCTGGCCGACCTGCTCGATCAGGAAACGCAGCGCCACTTCCACCATCAGCCGGTAAAGCACGGTCCGCCGCACGCGCGCCGGCAAAACGACGGCGTTGATCTCGCGCAGCAGACCGCCGGTGAGCGCCGCCGCGGAGCGCACCACGCGCTCAGGCAGGGACAACAGGAATCGGTAATGCGCCGTTGAAACCAACAAGCAATTCTCGCGCACGCGCGATATATACTCGACGCGTATGCACTCCCGCTTGGTCGTCGCGCTCTCCTTCGTCTGCGTCGCCGCTCCCGTTTTCGCGCTCGATAACGGTGTCGCGCGCACGCCTCCCATGGGTTGGAACAGTTGGAATAAGTTCGGCTGCAATGTTTCCGAGAAGATGATCCGCGAGATGGCCGATGCGGTGGTTACCTCGGGGATGAAGGACGCGGGCTACAACTACGTCGTCATCGACGATTGCTGGCAGGTCTCGCGCGATCCCGAAGGCAACATCGTGGCCGATGCAGAGCGCTTTCCTTCGGGGATGAAAGCGCTGGCCGATTACGTTCACTCCAAAGGGCTCAAGTTCGGCCTTTACTCAGACGCGGGCACGAAGACCTGTCAGGGACGCCCTGGCGGACGCGGCTACGAATACCAGGATGCGCGCCAGTATGCGGCCTGGGGCGTCGATTACCTCAAGTACGACTGGTGCAGCCATAGCACGCAGGACGGGCCCTCATCCTATGCGCTCATGAGCGATGCGCTGAAGCAAAGCGGCCGTCCCATCGTGTTCAGTCTTTGCGAATGGGGCAGTAACAAACCGTGGCTGTGGGCGCGCGATGTCGGAAATCTGTGGCGCACCACCGGGGACATTCAAGACAAGTGGAGCAATGACAAGAAGGGCCAGAGCCTGGGAGTGGTGCAGATTCTGGACCTGCAGGACGGCCTGGCATCCTACGCGGGTCCCGGGCACTGGAACGATCCCGACATGCTGGAGGTCGGCAATGGAGGCATGACGAGCGAGGAATACCGGGCGCATTTCAGCATGTGGTGCCTGCTCGCGGCGCCGTTGATCGCCGGTAATGATCTGCGCAGCATGCCCGCGGACACCCGCGACATCCTGACGAATAAAGAGGTGATCGCTATCGATCAGGATTCGTTGGGGATGGAAGGCCGCCGGGTCTGGCGAAACGGCGACACAGAAGTCTGGGCGCGGCCGCTGGCGGACGGCGGACGCGCGGTCGCCCTGCTCAACCGCGGTTCAAGCGCGGCGACGATCGAGGTGCAATGGACCGATCTTGGCTACCCAGGGCATCTCAGCGCGAAAGTTCGCGATCTTTGGGCTAAGCAGGATCGGGGAGCCTTCACAAAGTCGTTCTCCGCGGTGGTCCCATCCCACGGGGTTGTGATGGTTACCGTGAAACCGTAGCCGCCCGTTTCTTACCGCCCTGGATGCAAATCAAGCGGGCGCGCCCGCTTGAGCGCGTAAGAGAGGGATGCGAACGAGTTGAAAGGAGGCGCAACTCGCCCGGAGGAATTCTTTCGACGAGTCGGCAAAGGGTTGCCAGGTTATCCTGTATCGAGCAGATCCGCGAACGCATCGTGTCGAGACGTATTTCTGAGATTGTTACTGGCTGAGCAGCGGTCACTATCAAAATCTACACGAGGTTGCGGCGTTCCTCAAGGACTTTGTTCTGAAATCGGAACACAAAAGTCCTAGTAATCGGATTTCTTACTATGAATGGGTTCGTCTGTAACCCCTGTCCCAAAATGAAACACGGGTAAAACGGACCGTTGTTCTGAATTCCGAACCGGCGCCATACAGATCTCTTACATCGCGGGAGTCAGCATGGCTGAATCGACGCCAGCCGAACCGCCGATCTTCCGCTCCAGGTCATCCTGAACTTTCTGTCGCAATTCGTTGCCAATCGCGAATTCCCTTCGCGCCTGTTCGACGCGCCCCAATTTTTGGAGCAATTGCGCGCGGAGGTAATGAAGGCTTTGACTTTGTCCGTCGATCTGGATCGCGCGATCAACCTCGTTCAGGGCGTCCGTGAAGCGCCCTTCGGCGCGCAGGGTTTTCGCCAGGCCGTAACTCGCGGTGATCAATTGCGGCTGCAGTCGAAGAGCCTCCGTGTAGTAACGTTCGGCTGTGCGAGCGTCTCCCGCGGCCGCACTCAGATCGCCGAGCTGCTCGGCGTCGAACGCCGTATCGGGCGAAATTGCCTGGTCGGCCAAAAACTCGGCGCGGGCTTCTTCGATCTGTTGCTGGTTCCGCGCAATCCGGCCCAGATAATAATGTGCGAAGGCGAGTTTGGGATCGCCTCGGAGCGCCAGTCGTAATTCGCCCGCGGCCTGGGCGTCGTCTCCGCGCGCGAAGTACGCTTTTCCAGCCCAGAGATGCATTTCCGGCGTATCCTTGCCGATTGTAAGAAGCCTGGCCAGCGCCGCCTTTTCGCCGGCCGCGTCGCCGGAACGCCCGGCCGCGATTCCAAACACGTACAGATACTGCAGATTGTCCGACTGCGAATCCTGAAGCGGCGCGAGCGTCTTGCGTGCCTCCGGATAGCGCTGCAAGAAGAACTGGCAAAGGCCAAGTAGATACCGCGCCTGCAGCGACCCCGCATCGTCATGAAGTACGGACTCGAAGGACTCAAGCGCCGCAGGGTAGTTGCCGGTATGGAACTCGACCAGACCGATGTTCAGCCGCACACCGGCTACACCCGGCGCCAGAGCCGCAGCCTTCCGCAGTTGCTCAAGCGCCGCCGTCCATTCGTGACGCCGCATGTGAATCACGCCCAGATTGGCGTGCGCTCCAGGATCTTGCGGAGCAGCCGTAACCACAGCCTGAAAGTCACGCTGCGCTGCGTCGAGATCTCCCGCGCGCAGCTCCGATTCGCCGGACTTGTAGCGATCGGCCAAGGCCGAAGTTTGGGCGCCTGCGACTGCGGTTTGAGCTACAAAAAGCAAAATTGCGACTACCGTAACTCTCACTCTCACAATCTACATCGCGACCGCTACATGCGCGAGAGGCCCGGGTTGTTGTATTATTTCCAGAAAGTATTGCGGGAACTATGCCGCGCGGCCATCTTGGCGCCGGCGATTCTCAAGGTCAATCTCAACGGTCAACAGGGGGTAGGACATGCGCGGCATTTCCGGTCTAGCATTTCTGTTTTTGGCATTTGCTTCGTCGTTAGTACAAGCCCAGGACACCGGCTCACTGAGCGGCACCGTCCGCGACTCTACCGGGGCGATCATCGCGGGCGCCGATGTCACGGTGACCAGCGTGGCCGAAGCAACGCCTCACAAAACCACGAGCAACAACGAGGGCGATTATCTGATTGCCGGTTTACCCGCGGGCAAATACAACCTGACGATCACCTCGCCCGGATTCAAGACCTACGAGGCCACCAACATCACTCTGCGGATCGCGCAGAAGGCGCGTGTCGACGCGAATCTGCAACTGGGAGCCGTCACCACCACGGTTGAAGTCCAGGGCGACGAAGTGGCGCAGGTCGAGACGAACACCTCCGAACTGGCGGGAACGGTGACGCAGAAGCAGATCAACCAGTTGGTGTTGAATGGCCGTAACTTCACGCAGTTAGTTACTCTCGTTCCCGGCGTCAGTAACCAGACGGGGCAGGACGAAGGAACGGTTGGAGTTTACGGCAACGTCTCGATGAGCATCAACGGCGGCCGGACGGAGTATAACAACTGGGAGATCGACGGCGGCGATGCCATGGACAACGGCAGTAACGCCACGCTGAACGTCTACCCCAATGTCGACGCGATCGCCGAGGTGAAGGTGCTCACGTCCAACTACGGCGCGCAGTATGGACGGAACGGATCGGGCACCGTCGAAACCGTAACGAAGTCCGGCACGACGGGATTCCATGGGGATGTTTTCGAGTTTGTCCGCAACGAAGATTTCAACGCCAACAATTTCTTCAATAACGCCGGCGGAATTCCGAACCCGGAGTACCGCAAGAATGACTGGGGCTATACGATCGGCGGGCCGATCTATATCCCGAAAGTCTATAACAAGAACAAGGAAAAGACTTTCTTCTTCTTCAGCGAAGAGTGGCGGAAGGAATTGGTTCCCGGTCAGGTGTTCAACCAGCAAGTGCCGTCGAATGCCGAGCGGAACGGTAACTTCAACGATGTTTGCCCCGGTCCGGATTGCCCGATGATGCCGAATGGACAGCCGTTCCCGAACAATCAGGTGCCGGTGGATCCGAACGCCAAGCTCCTCGAGGATGCACTCTTTCCGGCGGCAAACGCGGGCAGCGGCGCTACGTCGTTTTTCGATGCCGCGCCCGCGACACCGACCAACTGGCGCGAGGAACTGGTACGCATCGATGAAAATTTCACCGACAACACGCGTTTCTTCTTCCGCTTTATACACGATTCCTGGAACACGGTAACCCCGACATCTCTTTGGTCCTCGAATACGGCGAGTTTCCCGACGGTACAGACGAGCTTTGTCGGACCGGGCGTTAGCCTGGTCGCTCACCTGACGAATAGCGTGAGTCCGACGCTGCTCAATGAATTTGTTTTCAGTTACACGACCGACCATATCTTCCTGAACGCCGTGCAGAATGTTTCGCGGCCAGCCGGATTCACAGGCGGAGCCCTTTTCAATAACGGCAACGGTGCGTTGCCCGGAGTGGAAATCTGCTGTAACTCGTCTTACGGCGGCGGCTTCGGTGAAGACCCGGGATACTTCCCCTGGAACAATGCCAACCCAACTTACACTTATCGCGACAACCTTTCCAAAGTCGCCGGCAACCACAACTTAACCATGGGCTTCTACTTCGCCGCGCGGCAGAAAAACGAGCAGACGAGCGGGGACCCGGGCGGCGTCTACACGTTCAATAATTCCCAGGATCCGAACGGAACGGGGAATGCATTCGCCGATTTTCTGCTCGGAAATATCTATGCCTATTCGCAGACCAGCGCGAAGTTGAAGTACTACAACCGGGAGAAGAGTGTAGAACCTTACTTTCAGGATGACTGGCGGGTGACACCGCATTTCACTCTAAATCTGGGCCTTCGGATCAGTCTGTTTGGAACCTATTACGAAAGGTACAAGCAGGCTTATAACTTCGATCCGGCCGCTTATAACCCGGCGCAGGCCCCCCAAATCGATGAAAGCGGCGATGCCAACAACGGCAATCTGATACCCGGTACGGGCAATCCCTTTAACGGCATTGTCCAATGCGGGACGGGGGGCATTCAGCGATCCTGCATGCAAGGGCACCTCTTCAATCCGGCGCCGCGGGTGGGATTCGCCTGGGATCCATTCGGCGACGGCAAGACGGCTCTCCGCGGCGGCTACGGGATCTTCTACGAAATCACGAACGGTAACGAAGGCAACACGGAATCGCTCGAAGGCGCGCCGCCGCTGGTGCTGAATGCGACGCAATACGACATTATTGGATACAACAGCGTGGGCGGCTCGGGCTCATTCCCTCCGTTGACGCCGGTTTCGATTCCGACCGTCATCCGCTGGCCCTACATGCAGCAATGGCACCTCGACTTACAACACGAGTTCCTTTCTAAGTTCGTGGCCACGCTCTCCTATGTGGGATCGAAAGGTACTCACTTGACGTTGCAGCGCGATCTGAACCAACTCTATCCCATTAGTCCGTCGCAGAATCCGTACAAGCCGGGTCAAGTCATGACTCAGGCGGACTGCAATAACGGGACGGTGAACGGACAGACGCTAAGCGGGCAGGCATTGATCGACTTCAATGTCGCGTGCGGCGGCGATCCGAATCCTTACCGCCCGATCGCAGGGTACGGCGACATCACTTCCCTCGAGAATCAGGCGAACTCGAATTACAACGCGCTGCAGTTCTCCCTGCACCGGACGGTCGGCCGCTTGAATTTGAGCGTGGCTTATACCTGGAGCCATTCGCTTGACGACTCTTCCGACCGCGGTGACAGCAACTTTCTAAATTCTTATAACCTGGGGCAGACTTACTCCAGTTCCAACTTCGACCAGAGGCATCTGCTGAACATCAGCGCCGTCTATGACCTGCCCTTCTTTTTGGCTCCCGGGTGGACGCACAGCTTGTTTGGCGGGTGGCAAGTCTCCGGGCTGATGACGTTCCAGACGGGAACGCCGTTTAGCGTATTGAGCGGTATCTTCGGGCCGGGCGTGGCGAATGGTAGTGGACAGCAGGCATTTGTGGACTTGATCGGCAATCCGAACGCGGCGCTTCCGGAAACGAATGCCGCGGGCATCGTCGGCCCGCTGCTCTATAACCCCAACGCCTTCGCCGAGGAAACCGGGCTTACTTTCGGCGATGCGGGACGCAACATTCTTCGTAACCCGTCGCGCACGAACTTCGATATGGGCTTATTCAAGCGCTTTGCGGTCGGCGAGCAGCGGGCGTTTGAGTTCCGGGCCGAAGGGTACAACGTTTTCAATCACACCCAGTTCAATGGCGTGTACAACACAGCCACTTGTTTCGGGGGCTCGAATAACTCGGCGGGGGATCCCAGCTGCCTGGATAACGACTTCCTGCATCCCAGCGGCGCTCATAACGCCCGCATTCTGCAGTTAGGGGCTAAGTTTCTATTCTAGAGCGAGCGTACTTCCAGCAGCCCGTGATAATGACCGCTCCTTCACCGTCGCGGCTCTGTAACGTACCGCGTCTCGGTAACGTACTGCGTCTCGGCAACGCACTGCGTCTACTGAGCCGCGACCGTCAGGGAGTCGGTTTTGACGGGCACTTAGCCTATCCGCGATGAGCAATGCGCCTCCGGAACGCCTCGGTTCCCGAGGGAAGATCGGGTTGTTTGAAGCGATCGCGGCCAACATTCTGCAAATGGTGGGGGTCGGTCCGTTCCTGACCATCCCGTTGATTCTCTCGGCGATGGGTGGGCCGCAAGCCATGGTCGGGTGGGGTCTGGGCGCTTTGATCTCGGCCTGCGACGGCCTGGTGTGGGCTGAGTTAGGGGCGGCCATGCCGGGCTCGGGCGGATCCTACAAGTATCTGCGCGAAGCTTATGGGCCGCGGAGTCTGGGGCAACTCATGAGCTTCATCTTCCTGTTCCAGAGTATCGTGGTTACTCCGCTCCTGGCGGCATCGGGCGGCGTCGGATTCGCGGATTACGCCAAGAGTCTATACCCCGCGATGACTTACTGGCAAGGTAAGGCGGTTGCCTTCGCGGTCTGCCTGGTCGCGACTGCCCTGCTCTACCGCAACATACGATCCATAGGCCGCGTTTCGATGGTGTTGGTGACCATTGTCATGGGCACGATGGTCTGGATCATCGTTGCCGGGGCGACCCACTTCAACCCGGCGCTGGCATTTGCCTTCCCGCCCGGCGCGTTTCACCCGTCCGCCGCTTTCTTCACCGGGCTTGGCGCAGCTACTCTGATTGCCATGTACGACTACCAGGGTTACTGCACCGCGGCGCTGATCGGCGACGAGGTAAAGGCCCCGAACCGCAATTTGCCGCGCTCGATCCTGCTGGCCATCGGAATCGTGGCTATCGGATACACCGCCATGAGCTTCTCCGTGATCGGGGTGATTCCCTGGAAGGAGACGCTGACCTCGACTTCAATTGTGTCGGATCTGATCGGGCGGGTTTACGGGCCCACCGCCGCCAAGGTAAGTGCGGTTCTTGTTCTCCTTGCCGCGTTCGGATCGGTGTTCGCCGTGTTACTGGGCTTTTCGCGGGTACCTTATGCCGCCGCCCTCGAAGGTAACTTCTTTTCGATTTTCGCCCGAGTCCATCCGAAAGGATTCCCGTCGTTCTCGATCGTCTTTATGGGCGTGGCTTCGGCGTGTGCGTGCCTGTTCTCGCTAGAGAGCCTGATCGATGGCCTGATCATCGTCCAGATCCTGACGCAGTTTGCCGCGCAGTGCGTCGCCGTCGTGCTGATTCGGCGTTACCGAAAGGACATTCAACGCCCGTTCCGGATGTACTTGTATCCTCTACCGGTCGTGATCGCGCTCGCCGGTTGGGTGTTCATCGTAGTCTCGGCTCAGGCCCGTTACATCCTCTTTGGTATGTGCGTGCTTGTGGCGGCCGTGATCGCGTTCCTGATTCGCGCAAGATCGCGAAGCGAATGGCCGCTCAGTAAGGTCGCTTAAAACGGAATGGGCACAGGCTGATCGTTCTTCGGGTCGGCCCATCGATCGTTGGGAACCAAGGGCGTCCAACCAGGCCGCCCAGGGTCTTGATCATAGGGGTAGCTTCCGAGCCGCTTATATAACTCGCTGTACTCTCGAAGCTTCTCGCGATCGAGCTTGACACCTAATCCGGGACCGTCGGGCACCCGGATACTTCCGCCTTCATACCGTAGTAACCCGCCTTCAATAATGTCGCCGGTCAGGTGATGATAGTGAGCATCGGCTGCGAAGGATAAGTTGGGAAGCACCGCTCCCAGGTGCAGCATGGTTGCGAGTTGAATCCCTAACTCACCGGACGAATGCACGGCGACGCCCAACTGGAACGTATCGCAAATGGCGGCCGCTCTTACACACGGCCGGATGCCGCCCCAGAAGGTCGTATCCAGAAGAATTACATCCACGGCTAAGTCGAGTATGTTAGCCGCCAGTTGCTCGAAGTTAACCACCACCGTGTTCGTCGCAAGGGGAATACGAACCATCTCCCGCACGCGACGCATACCGTTCATGCCGAAGACCGGATCTTCGAAATAGTCGTTGCAGAGGTCCTCGATCGACTGTCCGAAGCGAATGGCCTGCTCGGTGGACCAGACGCCATTGGGATCGAAGCGGTA
>NZ_CAJCHS010000428.1 GCF_903970205.1 Nevskia soli
CTGTCAAGGAAGATCGACCGGTAAGCGCCGTATAATAGCAGAGAAGTACGCAACGACATCGCCTCCCGCCGTGAATGCATGATCAACGCATGATCAACCAGAAGCGCATCGTCGTCGTTCTCCCCGCCTACAACGCCGAGAAAACTCTGGAAGCTACGGTCCGCGAACTTCCGGATGTTGTCGACGAACGCATTCTCGTTGACGACTACAGTAGTGATGCGACGGTCGAAACTGCCCGCCGGCTTGGACTTACTGTAGCAGTCCACGAACGAAATCGCGGATACGGCGGTAATCAGAAGACCTGCTACGCGCAAGCGCTCGCGCGCGGCGCCGATGTGGTCGTGATGATCCATCCGGACTATCAATATTCGCCGCTGTTGGTTACTGCGCTGGCAAGCATGGTCGCTTACGATGTATACGATCTGGCGCTGGGTTCGCGCATTCTGGGCGGACACGCGCTGCGCGGCGGCATGCCACGTTATAAGTACTTTTCCAATCGCGCGCTGACTATCTTTCAGAATGTGCTTATGGGCGCTCACCTTTCCGAGTATCATACCGGCTTTCGCGCGTATAGCAAGGAACTACTAACAGCACTTCCGCTCGAGAGTAATTCAGAGGACTTTCTATTCGATAACCAGGTGCTCGCGCAAGCGCTGGTAGTCGGCGCGCGGATTGGAGAGATATCGTGCCCGACAAAATACTTTCCGGAGGCATCGTCTATCAATCTTCGCCGTAGTCTGGTTTATGGGTTGGGTGTGGTCAGGACGGCGATTGAAGGGCGGCTGGCGCGGCACAATCTATATCGGTCCCCGGTGTTCCAGTTCGCGCAGTCGCGTTTCAAGGGCCGCACCGTGCCGGTCGCTTTCGGACCCCGCGTTTGAGAGTGTCGCGTTCCGTCCGGGGCGGATTGTGGGTGCTCCTGGCGATCTGCATTGTCCGATTCTGGATCGTGCCGCTTCCCTCCAGCTTCTGGGTGGATGAGGCAGGCACCCTGTTCGTGGTGAGGCAGGGCGCGCATCATCCGTCGTTGGCCATCGCGCCGCAGGTGCCGGCGTCGATTTACTTCTGGCTGCCGCGTGTTTCCGAGCGAGCGCTTCCCTGGTTGCCCCAAAACCCGGGCGTGACCGAGGCGGCGTACCGTCTGCCGTCCGTGCTCGCGATGCTTGCGGCCCTGCTGTTGATTGCGCGGATCGCGATGCGGCTGATTCATCCGGACGCAGGCTGGTTTGCGGTATTCGCGTGCTTCGGTTTACGCGGGCTGAACTACGCGGCGGACGATGCGCGTCCCTATGCGCTCGGCATGCTGATGGTTTCGGGCGCGGTTCTGTTCCTGATCCGCTGGCTGGATCGGGGTCGCGTGATCGATGCCGCGGTGTTTCTGGTTTTCGCCGCGCTGATCTGGCGCGTTCATCTGATTTACTGGCCGTTCTATGTTGTCCTGTTCCTCTATACCGTGGTGCGGCTTGCCCGTGCGGAAACGCCGGTCGGATGGCTGGCGGGGGCCATCGTATGGGCGATTCTAGGACTCTCTCTAATTCCGGTGGCGGTTGAAGCGCTCTCGTTGTTCCGTCAGGCGGGCGCGCATGTGATCACGGCTCTTCCGGGCCCGGGCGAACTCGTTCGTACGTTGAAATTCGGTTTGATCTTGTGGAGCGCGGCGATTGCTTTGGTTCTAAGGTTCCGCGGAGGTGCGAGCGGAGTACGAAGATTACCGGCAACATCCGTCGTGCTGATCCTGGCCTGGTGGCTGATTCCTCCTGTGGCGCTGTTTGCGTATTCGTGGGGCACTGGGAATAGCGTCTTTGTGAATCGGTATATGTCGTTTGGTCTGCCGGGGATCGCGTTGTGCGGAACTCTGGCGGCCGCGTTCGTGGTCCCGCAACCGCGATGGCGTTGGGCTGCCGTGATCCTCGGGGCCGGCGTACTGATATTTCTGGGCGATTGGCGACATCAGTGGCCGCCGCATCATGGCTCCGATTGGCGAGGGGCTGCTGCCGCGGTGAATGCCCTTCCCTACGGACCGGATTTGCCGGTTCTCTGTCCGAGTCCTTTCATTGAGGCGCGCGCTCCGGAATGGAGTCCCCGTTATCCTTTGCCCGGGTTTTTGTACGCGCACTTAGCGACTTATCCGGTGCGTGGGAGGCTTGAGTTATTCCCGTTCCAGACTTCTCCTGAGGCGGAGGCGTGGGCGTCGCATATCGGCAAAGACACGCTTCAGCCGTTCGGGCGCTTCGTTCTATACGGGTCATCCGCGAGCGTCCAATTTTGGAGTGATTGGTACCTCAAGCAACCGGAATTCGAGGGCTGGCGTGCGCACCGGCTCGGCGATTTCGGCGACGTGGCCGCGGTAATGTGCGGCGCGCCTGACAAGATCTACCGGAGACTGTCGAGCGCATATTGACTCTTCTCGATACGTCTACATCTCCTCAGAGCCTTGATTTGCCGCGATTTCGCTAGCATCCGTTGTGATCTAAAGGGCCATTGGTCAGTAACGGTGCGTGCAAACTGGCGAGTTATTTTTCGTTTCGGGAACGGCGACGTTTTCGACGTGGAGCTTGTCGATTATCACTGAAGGAGAGAACCTTATGCCGATGAAGAATCCTGTCCACCCTGGCCTCATCGTTCGATACGATTGCCTGGAGCCTCTGCAGTTGAGCGTGACCGAAGGCGCGAAAATCCTAGGCGTCACGCGACAGGCTCTGAACAACGTTGTCAATGGCAAATCCGGCATCAGCCCGGAGATGGCGATCCGGCTAACCAAAGCGTTCGGCAGTACCGAAGAAACCTGGCTGCGCATGCAACTCGCCTACGATCTGGCCGCCGCGCGCAAGAACGCAAGCAAGATCAAGGTCCGTCGCCAGCGAGTTCCGGCCGAATTAAGCGCGAGAACGGCTCCCAAGAGGGCCGCGCGTTAGCTTTAAACGCGCTACTCTGGAGCAGAAATGCTTACGCGCTTAAAGGTTTCCGGCTTCAAGAATCTCGTCGATCTCGACGTTAGCTTCGGCCCGTTTACCTGCATTGCCGGAGCAAATGGCGTCGGAAAGTCGAATCTCCTAGACGCGATTGTCTTTTTGAGCGCCCTCTCCGATCGACCGCTGATCGATGCGGCTCTTGCAGTTAGGGACCAAGGAACCAAAACCGGTGATATTCGGGGATTGTTTCAGCATGTCGGGGATCACTTCGGCGACGAGATGAGCTTCGACGCTGAGATGATTATCCCGCTGACTGGAGCGGACGATCTTGGACAACCGGCCGAAGCCAGCAGCACGTTCGTGCAATACTCGGTCACGCTTCGGCGGAAGGAAGATAAGACGGCAAGAGCCCTCGGCTCGTTAGAACTCGTAAGTGAGGAGTTGAAACATATTACTCTACGCGAGGCCGCTCATCACCTTCCTTTTTCTCCGTCTAAGGCATGGCGGACGAGGACCATTCTCAATAAACGACGAACTCCCAAATATATATCTACTGAAGGCTCCGATCCTGATCGGGTCATCAATGTTCATCAAGACGGAGGGAGTAGCGGAAAGCCGCAAAAATTGAAAGCCGCAAACCTCCCGCGAACAGTTCTATCCGCTGCTAATTCCGCGGAGTCGCCGACAGCGACCCTTGTAAGGCGCGAAATGCAGGCTTGGCGGCTGCTCCAACTGGAACCGTCGTCACTACGCGAACCCGATGGGTTTACGGCTCCAGCGACATTGGCCAGTGACGGCGCCCATCTACCGGCAGCGCTATATCATTTGGCAAACTCTGCTGACCAAGGTGGTTCCGACCCAGCTGTCGTTTACTCCGAGGTCGCTAATCGGGTGGGTCAGCTAATTAATGATGTCAAATCCGTTTACGTCGACCGCGATGAACGCCGGCAACTCCTGACTGTTTACGTGGGTGGGCGGGACGGGACAGCCTACCCCGCCAGGTCTTTGTCAGATGGGACGCTCCGCTTTCTCGCTTTATCTGTGTTGTCCCTAGATCCTGATCCGCAAGGCGTCATTTGCCTGGAAGAGCCCGAAAACGGAATACATCCTGAGCGGATACCCGCGATGATCCAACTTCTGCGTGATCTGACCACGGACGTTGAGAACAACGACGTAGAAGATGGAACACGTGCGCTTCGCCAAGTGATTATCAACACCCATTCACCTTCGGTGGTAATGCAGGTCCCCGACGATAGCCTACTGGTGGCGGAGCTCGTAGACGCTGTTCACGATGGGCGAAGGTCCCGTGTTTTGCAGCTTCGATGTTTAGCGGACACGTGGCGCGATAAGGTACTAGGTTCTGAATCAATCTCGAAGGGGCAGTTGCTTGCTTATCTAAATCCGGTGTCGTTAACCGGGGACGATACTTTAAACGGCAAGAATGGATACGGTTCTTTGATGAATCATGCTCGTCAAAGACGAGTAATCGATCGTGAGGATCTCCAACAATATAAAATTCCTTTCGATGAGCTTGCTAGTTGACATACACCTTGATTGCGGACGGGTCGTCCGACAGGATACTCATGCCACTTCTGACCTGGTCCCTGAACCAACACACTGCCGAACCGGTCAACGGGCAATGGGTGGATTTCAGCCGGATACCGCGACGGCGAGATACCGAATGGAAGCTTGCCGCGGCTTTGGATTTGTACCCGTGCAACTTGTTATTTGTTCATCGCGACGCCGAGAATCAGCCGCCGGAGTTGCGGCGCCGCGAGATTGCCTCGAACTTGAGGAACTCTCGCGTTAAGCACGTACCTGTCGTCCCCGTTCGCATGACGGAAGCCTGGTTCCTCGTTGACGAGAAAGCAATTCGGCTAGCGGCGGGAAATCCAAACGGGACTGAAGACTTGAACATTCCCGCGATCGGCAAGATCGAAAGCATTCCCGATCCTAAGAAGACTCTTCACGACGCGCTCCTGCGAGCGAGCGGGCGCAATGCCCGACGGCGCTCTCGATTTCCGATCCACGAACGCGTTTACCGGGTTGCGGAATACTTGGAGGACTACTCCGTCTTAAGGGCTCTCCCGGCTTTTGAGCTATTGCAGAGGGACATCCGGCTGGTTGTTCATCTCGGGTTTTCGAACGACCAGCCGTTGCAGCCCACCTGACCTGGTCTTGCCAACGAAACCCGGCGCGGCATCGTCGAACCTGCGATGTCAGCACACCCCGCTTGCTCCGAATCCCCCATCCGCATACAATCAAGGGATAAGCATTAAAGCAGGAAGTTCCCCCGGTTCCCCGTAGCCGAACCCGATCCCGTGAAACCAACCGACGTCCAGGACCCGAATTATTACCACAAAGTAGTCGATTGCCAGTGGGGCTGCCCCGCGCA
>NZ_CAJCHS010000429.1 GCF_903970205.1 Nevskia soli
ACCGTGACCGACCCGAGATTCCCTGAGCCCTGATCATGCACAACCACGCGCAGGCAAGTCGCATTCGCGTTTCGCGCAAAAACGTGATTGTAGGTGAAGCCGTGGTCCAGCATATCCCGATAAGTCTTCGGAAGCACGTTCGGAACTATGTTCTGGTCTTCCCGGTCATACAGGCTTCCTTCCTCGTCCTTCTGCGCCATACTTACATCGATCTTGCCCGTCCACCGGTCTTCCTTGTGCAGCAAAACGAGAGCTTCCGCGTCGATCACCACGCGAACCTCACATCCACCGGATTGCGCGGACGATAAGTTGGCCGTCAGACCAATACCGCTCGCGTCAAGAGGACTCCACAGCGCATCGCTCAATTCCTTCTCGACGTTCTCGACCGGCCTGGCATCCATGTAACCCGGACGGTAGAGCAAGGTTATCTTTGGACGCTCTTTCACTTTCACCGTGAGCGAGTGGTAAGTGCCGTCGTACTTCAAACTCTCGGGATAGAAGCCGAGAGTATAAGTGAAATGCGAATCGTCGATTGCGGAGCGGATCGCGCCGCTGATGTCACCATTACTGATCGAAGCTCGGCCGCCGGTCTTCGAGGCCGCATCAAGCATCGTTGCCAGCGTCGAGTTGTACCGTACCACGGAGCTTCTCAGTGCCCAGGGTACAGGGGCTTCGCGTTCCGCCGCGCTGTAACCGGGGTCGGCGATCACACCGCGCGCGTCAATTGGATAAATCGAAACGTTGGCGTCCACGGCAACGCGCATTGCACCGGATAGTATCCTGTTCGAGTCCGCCGCCGTGAAATCGGGGAGGTTTGCCGAGATCCAGATCAGGTTCTTGCGTCCAGGTACTCCGGCCAGGTGGTTGATAACCGCTTTCAGCATCACCAACGAATTCATTAGTTTGAAGAGTGGAGCGTTTGCCGCCGCGGTAAGTGGATCGGGACTGCCCTGCAGTTGGGACCACCGAAACCCGCGATCTTGGCCATTGACCCATCTTGCGAGTCCCAGCGTGATATCCGACGGATGCGACCCTTTGGTGAACGACGGAAGCACCTGTCCACCCGAAGTACGCGATGCAAGGATCTGCACGAGTTCTGATGAATCGGTAGTTATATCTTGCAGAATCTGCGGCCCCCAAGGCGTTAGCAGGTAGAGACCGATCCGTTCTTTCGGATTCATTTGACTAAGAAACTTAATCACCTGGTTTCTCGCGTCCACTTGGTCGACCCATACGGTATTGAGCTCATCGAACAGGATCACGTTGATGGCGCCTTGATGAGAGGCGGCAAGCCCGTGATTGGAAACAGTTGCCGATTGCTCCGATTGAGCGGCTTGCGGCGCCTGTGTCGATGGTTCCCGCGACGGGCTCTCGTTTGTCTTGAACAGGCGGATCTGTTGCGGTTTGTCGCCATCGTAGATCGCGAAATCCCGCTGATTCAGATCTCTTATCAGACGGCCCTTCTCATCGCGCGCCACCACCGACACTTCAACTAACTTTGCGGAGGCTTGGAACGTCGGGGTGACTTTTTCATCAGGCTGAGCATTCGGTCCTGCAGACTCGCGCGTCGCTTCACTAAGGTTCAACTCCGCATCCGTAGGCTCAGGTCTTGTGTCGGCCGCGGCATTGGCGGTAATCGCGTCCGTCTCCGGCTTGGCGTCAAATACAAGCTTCGAATCTGCCTCAAATTTGCGGTAGTTCGAGTAAAGCGTCTCGTTTAGATAGTCGGTTGGCGAAGTGATCAGGACGTTCGAACGAGTAAACGGGTAATGCGGCAGAACCTGCGAGACCATCCGCGGCCCCGTGACCTCGGAAAAAGTAACACTGCGCAACGGTAGCAAGAAGGTCGATTCGCCGACCTTGACAGGCCCATAGGCGACAAACGTATCGCTGCGCCGGGTCGGAAATGAAGGCGGCTGATCATCCGCCTGCCGCGTCATTCGCAGCACCGCGCCCGAATCCGGATCGGCAAACAGCCTGCCTTGATAGCTCGGGTTGATGTGCAGTTCTCCGCTCATAACCGTGAACCTCGAATGCAAGGCCGGAACCGAATAGGCAAATACCGCCGCCTTCGCGCCCTGAACTGTCTCCCAGTGGTCCCATCGCATCGTGACCCCGCTATCCGGCACAAACAGCGCCGCGAAGATTCCCGCGAATTCGCCTAGCGTTTTGAGGCCACCGCCTCCGAGATTCGGCGTTCCACTTACTTTCACCACCGAGTACGACTCTTGCCCATCGCTATAGCGGAGTTGATTGATGCTGCGGTCGCGCGCGCGAAGCTGATGCCACAGCGGACGCTTTTCTGCGGAGAGCGCGAGATCGTCGTCGAAGCGCCGGATCTCCGCAGTGACTAAATAATTCGGCAGACCCTGTACGTAGCGGGACGCATACTGCCGGATTCTGGCAAGGATCGCGCTTTGTGCTTCGGCGGCGGGTTCGGCAAGGTTAAGCCAGTCGCTCTTGGGCGCTGGCTCGAAAACGCTCTTATCGGCCATCAACTGGAGTGCCGCGGACGTCTTCGATCCGCTCGATTCGCGCAACAGCTCCTGCAGCCGCGCGTCGCTGAGCCGTTCGGAGAGCTCGATGTTCGACAGTCTACGCGCAACTTCCATGTCCGGTCGGCGGGAGTTCTTCGCCGTCTGCACCAGTTCCTGAAGCTGCTGGACGGTCAATGGCGTCGCGCCGAAGAGCACTTTCGCTTGGAGCACTACGCCGAGCGCTACAGGAAGTCGCTTAATATGCCTCATGGCCCCCAGCGTTTGCCGAATACTTTGACTCGCTGCCATTTGAAAGGTTACATCAAAGATGGCATGCAAGTTTCGGGCCCGGCGAAAAGCCGCTTCCGCAAGTCATTGAAACGAA
Source organism: Nevskia soli (assembly GCF_903970205.1). Lineage (GTDB taxonomy): Bacteria > Acidobacteriota > Terriglobia > Bryobacterales > Bryobacteraceae > Bog-113. Next base: position 2,863 of record NZ_CAJCHS010000429.1, read on the forward strand.
ACACTGTGTGCGAAACTCACCCGTGATATACTATCAGTAGAAGATTTTCCTTGACGGCCACAAGATGTTGCGTCAATATTGCAATTGCGCACCCGCGCAGGAGCAAGTCCCCATGAACGGAACAGCCCGACAGAAGGCAGTTATAGTGGAGGAGTTGAACGCTCAGCTCCCATCCCAAACCACTCGCAC
>NZ_CAJCHS010000430.1 GCF_903970205.1 Nevskia soli
ACATTTAGTATATACAATATGCACACATTCAGCAAGCGGCAAACATGAGAAATGAACCGGCGCATGGCTCCGCCAAGTCGCTCCGTCCGAACGCGCGCGTCCACCCGACGAGCGACTCGTTCCAGAACTTCGCCGCCAAGATTGGCTACGGCACCGGCAACGTGTCCGACGCGGGCGAGTACAACGTCAACTATCTCTCGAAGAATCGCTATCGGCTCGAAGCCATGTATCGCTCGTCTTGGATCTGCGGTCGATGCGCTTGCGGCTCTTTTGCGCCAGCTCGGCCGTAAGCCGCTCACGGTCGATGTCGGCCTGGCGCTGCCGTTCCGCCCGCGAGATCCGCTCAAGTTCTTCCTCGCTGAAGTTCATGCGACCCTCACTTCCCGGCCGAACGGCGCGGTCCGCGTCGAGTGGAGCGGAGCGACCCAGAGGACCGGATACGGCGGCTCTTCGGGAGCCGGGCCGTACAGATCCGTGAAGTAGACGCACGCCAGCGGATCGAGGCGTTCGGCTTCGACGTAATCGAAGACCGGCTGAAAGGCCGTGCCGCCGCCGCCCGTCATTTCGAGGACGATCGTATCGTCGGGGCCGAACTCGACGACGCTCCGCACCGCCGTGTCGCAGGAGATCACGACGACCTTTTCGGGCCGCGCCTCGCGCACCATGCCCGTGATTTCGACGGCCGCTTCGTCAAGCTGTTCAGGCGTCATCGAGCCTGAGCAGTCGATGCCGACGACCAGCACGCCGACGTTTTCCTTCATCGGGCCGGGCAGGTACAAGCCGCTCGCGGCAAAGCGCCGGTTCGGGCGTGCCCACGATTGATTCTCACCGAGCAGCGTGTTCGTCAGGAAGTCTTGCGTCTCCGCTTTCCAATCGACTTGCGGCTCGCGCGTCGCCTTCAGCGTGCGGCCCACACCGCCCGGCAGGACGCCGGCGCGTTCGGAGACCATCGACGCCTCTTGCGCGATCACTTCCCAATCCTGTTCAGTCAGCGCGCCCGTGTCGTCGCTGCGGGTCTCCGGACCGTCAACGAAGTGACCAGTCGGCGAGCCGTCCATGATCTCGTCGCCGGCACCATCGCTCTCCCCTTCCCCTTCTTCCTCCCCGACTTCTTCGCTTTCGCCGTCGCCGCTGTCCAGGTCGCCATGCTGTTCACTGCCCTGCGAAGTGGCGCAATCGCACTTCTCACGGCCGCACTCGCACAGCTCGCCGTCGTCGTCCGATGCTTCCGGATCCGGCTCGGGTTCGGGTTCCTGGGGCGGTGGCTCTTCCGAGCGCAGCTTCGAGTACACCTGTTCGGCGCTGAGGCCGTTATGCCGGGCGTCGATCAGCACGCCCTGCGGCAGCGTGAAGCCGGCCTCGATCAACTGCTCGTTCACGACGTAATCACAAGCGATGTTCCAGCCCTCCGGATCGCGGCCCGCGCGGCGGTATGGATGAACCAGAGCGCAGTGCAGAACCTCATGGGCGACGACGCCGAGCTGTTCGGCATGCGTCAGGCTCGCCATGAACGCCGGGTTGTAGCGGAGCACCACGCCGTTCGTCTGGAGCGTCTTGATCGAGCCGTCCGCGATGTCTTCCAGGTGATAGGCGAGCGTTCCGAAAAACGGATTGTCCAGCAGCAGATGGCTCTTGAGCCGTCCCATGTCGAAAGAGGAAGCGCTCATTGAGCGCCCCCTTTTTCCAGCTTCGCCAGCCGTTTGAGAATGCCCGCAAGAGCTTTGTCTGTTTTCTCGGCCCAGGTGTTGATGCCGGAACTCCAGCGCGAGCCCGACTGGACAAGCCCACCTTGCCGATCGAGCCGCGCCTGAATCAGGGCGTTCTCGTCTCTGAGCGCCTGTAGCTCACGCTCGAAGGATTCCTTGATCGAATCGAAGAGCGCCAGGATGTCTTTTTCTGCCATTTTGTTTTGTTTGTATCCCCCTACTTCATTCTATCAAGAGGGGGTGTTGATAGCAACAAGGCGCAAAAAAAAGCGCTCTAAAAACGAGCGCTCTTTTCGGGTTTAGTACTGGGACTCAGACCTGGAATATCCAGCTTTTCTCAAGCTCCGCATAGTTCCGCGCGGCCTCCTCGATGTCGCGGTCCATCGAGGCATAGAGCGCGCGCCGCTCGGGCTCCCGGCTGGCGTATTCGCGCCGCCGCCGTTCACTGCTTTCGAGCATGCCGCGCATGGCCTCTTCGAGGCGGGCGCACGTACTCTCGGACATTTCTTCTTCGGCCATGTTCGTATCTCCCATGTTTATATCTCCTACTCTTCCTCGTCGCCGCCTTCGAGCGCGGCCAACCGCTGCTCGTGATCCACCACGATGACACGCACGTACCGCGCCAGCCGCTTGATCTCCTTCTCTGTCTTCAACTGCATCGCCGCGATCAGCTCGACCGAGTGCGTCAACGCCTCCAGCCGTTCGTCCATGTTCATGCTCTGTATCTCCCTATTGAATTATCCCTCGAAAGGGTCTCTTGATAAGTACTGGACGTTAGAGGAACGGGTTTGACCCCGCTCCCGTTATCCGAGGAAGTCGTTCATCTTCGCCAGGATCGCGTCGGCCTTGACCAGGACGCTCGCGCGCATCGGTTCCGACTCGCGCAGTTCCTTCGCGTCCAGCCCTTCGATCAGCGACCGGATCTCAGCGGAGAAGGCGTCGAGCGCCGCGTCGCCCGTGAAGTTGAGCATCGGCAGCAGATCAAGCACCGACTGGGCGCTGGTGAAGAGCGTCTTGCGGATCGCGTCCGTCTTCTCCGCCTTGAGCGCCGTAACGAGCTTGGCCACGACGCCCTGCAGCCGGGCGAAGACGCCCTTCATGGCTTCGTTCACGCGGTCATTGGCGCGCTGCTCGATTTCCTGCTGCACCTGTTCGGTCGCCTGGGCTCCCAGGTCGATGCGGAAGTCCTGCGCGGCCGGGATCGGCAGGAGCGTGAAAGTCGCGCCGAACTTCCGGCGTAGCTGGCTCATCGTGGGATAGTCCTGCTCGCGAAAAGCGCCGTTCAGCAGCCGGCGCGCTTCGGCCTTCGCCGCTTCGTATTTCGAGACGCCCGTTGCCGGATCGATGGCTTCCAGCTCGTCGCGGAATACCTGCTCGTATTCGTCGATCAGGGTCCGCATTTTCGAGGAGTACTCCATGTAGGCGGTCGCCGACATAATGCGCGTGCCCCAGCTATCCCAGGGCAGCGTGTAACGGATGTGCGTCGAGCGGAGCTTCGAAGCCGCCGAGCGGAGCCGTTCGAGGGCGCCCTTCGAGAGCAGGGTCTTTTGATACCGGCCCATATCGCTCGCGATGCCGTGGCGCTGGGCGACTTCATCCGTGATCGTGGCATCGTTGGCCTGCGCGCCCCATTCATGGACGTTCAGGATCACGAGCATCGCGCGCTGGCGCACATCGTTGTGCCGTTCGACGACGACCGGCGCGGGAGGCGGCGGCACCGGCGCGATGGCGTGGATCTCGTGTTTGCGTTGGCGTGGGCGCTTGCCGATCACTCGGGGCGCGGTCTGGGTCTGAGCGGTTGCTTTTGCTTGTGTCATTGGTATATCTCCTTACTTCAATTCTATCAAGAGGGGGTGTTGTTAGCCAGTATTTGAGGCACCGTTTCGGTACTTGTGTGACCAAGTACCGATCCGGCTCGTTTTCAGAACGTGACGTCCGCATGGGCGATGGCCCAGCGCGTGAATTCCGGCGTGGCGCTCAGTGCGCCGTTGGCTCGGCCGACCGCCATCTTGACGGCCAGCACGTTGAACTCGATGGGCATGCGTTCGAGATACTGAAGGACCCGGCCGAAGTTGGTTGCGCTCGCCCTGCGCGACAGTGCGGCTGCCACGGCAAACCGGACATTGGGCTCGGCCGGGACTCTGGTCTTGAGCGGATCGAGCAGGATGGCGTCGATCTGGGGCAGGTTGGCGTACAAGCGCCGGAAGCCGGAGAACTCGACCGCCGTGGCTTCGCCGAGCACGCCCGTAAAAATTTCATGTTCGAGCGCCGGGTCGGGATTCTGCGAGCAGATCTCCGAGACAAACTCCCAGCCGCGCGGGTTGGGGCTCGTCAGCGCCTTCGGATCGTAGACATGCAGCAGGTCGTCGCGGAAGCGATGGAAGGCGATCACAACCGGCTCGATGCCCGCTTCGATGGCCCATTTCATCCAATCGTCACGATCCACCGCCAGGTTCAAATGAACGAACCGCAGCTTCATCGCGCACGACATGCGGATCACGCCGGGGTCAGTCTCCGGATTGCCAGCCGCCATCACCACGCAATCGGCCGGCAGCTCGTGCTCGCCGATGCGATGATCGAGGACCATCTGCAGCGCCGCGTTGAGCATCATTTGGTTCGCCCGGTTGATCTCGTCTAAGAAGAGGATCGAGGGGCCGTCCGCTTCGGTCGGCAGGAGTCGCGGCCGGGCGAAAGCCGTCATGCCGTCCTGGACCGTGGGCAATCCGATGAAGTCCCCCACGTCGCGGCCCGTGAGCCGCAGATCGAACAGCTTGCGGCCGAGCCGCTTCGCCGTCTGCTGCATGATGCGCGACTTGCCCATGCCTGGGTTCGACCAGATCATCGCCGGGCGCTTCGCCTGGATGAGCGTTTCGAGCGCCCGCGTTATTTCTGAAGGTTTCAAGTTTGTATCTCCCTACTTCAATTCTATCAAGAGGGGGTAAAGATAGCCAGTGTTTGAGGCACGCCTGCGGTACTTGAGATACCGGGTATTCAATCGCGAGGGGGTCGTGATAGCATCGGGGAGTCATGAAAAAGAAAAAGGAATTGTCTCTGGAGTTCTTTCAAGAGCAGGGACGCATCGGCGGCAAGGTGGGCGGTGCGAAGGCCTGGGAGGGCCTCACTCCCGAGGAGAGGTCGGCACGCGCACGCGCGGCGGTCGCCAAGCGCAAGTGGCATGCAGTCAAACCACCGGACCCACCGAAGCCCGGCGCGACGAAGAAGAAGTCACCCGCTAAGAAAAAAAAGTAAAGCGCGGCACCCATCTGTTGTTACCCGTGGGCGGGAAAGCACAGATGTGCTGATCGGCGACCAGCCGAGACGGGCCGTGTAATTCGGCTGACCGCTCCAAAGAATCTGTGGAAAAGTCCGGCCGCCGCCCGAACGCATTTACCTACCGGCAAAATCGGGCATTTTGCGACGCAAACTATTGATAATAAAGGCACGATTTTCGGGTGTGTTTATAGGGCGTCCGTGCGCCCGATCGCGTGGTGCGCGTTTGTGTGCGAAGTTCTGTAAAACATTGAAAAGAAAGGCCTTACTTTGCTGAAGTTTGGCCTCTGGCGTGAACGGCAGCGCGCATGTTCATAGGCGCGATTGATTCCGAGTTCCGGCAGTGGCTCGATCTCAACAAAGAAGCCTTTCGGGGCCGCACGCTGTTCGTCGGCTGCTCGGGCAACTTCACCATTGAGCAGATCCTGGGCGAGGCTTCGGGCTCGGCGCACGGCAACGATGTCTCGGTTTACTCGCACTTCGTCGGCCACCACCTGGCCGGGCAGCCGTTCCGCTGGGCGATCAAAGATCCGGCCTGGGCCTGGCTGCAACCGTGGCTAGAAGAGAACCCCGCCGCCGTCGTCGTCATCCTGTTCGAGCTGTTTCGCTACCCTCCGAAGAACGCCCACAACAAGCGGCTGTACGACAACATCATCAACCAGTGGGAGCACTACTTTCGCAAGACCGCCGAGCGGCTCAAGCACGCCGGCGAGCAGTGCCACTTGACCAGCTATCGCTCCTCTGACATTTGGGACTTCGTAGACGAAGCCGCGCGCATCGATCCGGACGGCGTGATGTTCGGGTTTCTGCCCTTCTACAAAGGCGACTACGAGAAGCTTTATAAGCGCATCAACACCGTGCTCGACTGGGACGCGCCGGGCTACACGATCATCGACCAGGAGCGCAAAGCGCAGCTCTTCTCCAAGATCTGCAAATTCGACTATGTGCTGATCGACGATGTGCGGCACGACGAATACCCTGCCGTCATGTGGAAGCGGCGCAGCCGCACCAAAGACGTGATCCTGTATTCGAACCTCAACGTCGAGCGCGTATTCGTATCGCAGCACACCGCCTGCACGCCGGTTCACTATCCGATCCTGCAAGATGAGGACATTGGCGCCATCACGCCCGACTCGCCGATCGCGCTCAAGCGCGTGAAGGGTCCGGAGATCAATTACTTCAAAAACCAGTACATGAAGAAAACGATCCTCTTCACCGATGGACCGTTCAATTTCCTGCTGTTCATTGGCGGCAAGCTGTTCGGCTGTGCCGTTATCACCTTTCAGAAGTTCGGTCGGGACGGTCTCTACATCCTGAGCGATTTCGTGGTGCCGGTGGACAAGAAACACCGCCTGGCCAAGCTGGCGCTGCTCACGCTTCAGACGGTCGAGTTTCGCGATGCCGTCGAACAGATCCTTCTCTCGCATGTGACCAAGCTCACGACGACGGCCTTCACCGATGCGCCGGTCTCGATGAAGTACCGGGGCATATTCGAACTCGTGAAGCGGGGCGACGAAAACGGGGTCAAGTTTCTGAACTACGAGACTGCGACCGGGCTGCATGACACGCGAGGAGCCATCACCAAATGGAAGACATTCAAGAAAAGATAGCGGCGCTGAATATCGCCCTGTGCGGCTCGATGCCCTTCGAGCTGGCCTGGGTCGATCCGCATGGCGTCGAGCTGCTCGAAGACAACGCGCGCTACATGCGCAACGACACGTTCGCACAACTGGTCGAGAACATCAAGCTCGACAAAGGCCTGGCGAGCGTGCCGCTGCTCTATCAAGATCCAGCGGGCGGCAAGCTCAAAGTGCTGTCGGGAAATCACCGCGTCATGGCGGCAATGGCGGCGAAGCTCGACGGCGTACTCTGCCTGGTCATCCGGACCGCGAAGACCATCGAAGAGCAAGTCGCGATACAGCTCTCGCATAACTCCATCGTCGGCGCGGACGATCTGCCGAAGCTGAAGCAACTTTACGAGCGCATCTCGACGCTCACGCTGAAGGCCTACTCGGGCATCGACGACGAGACCATTCAGAAGCTCGCGGCCATCAAGTTCGAGCCGGTGAGCGAGCCGCACATGACGTTTAAGACCGTCACGTTTCTATTCCTGCCCGGCGAGATAGACGAGCTGGCCGCGACCATCCAGCATGTGGAGAAGCTGCTCGAAAGCAAGGACGCCTTCGCCTTCCAGGTGCGCGACTACTATGCCTTTTTCGAACTGATCGCCAAAGCCAAAGAGAAGCTGCAAATCAAGAACTCGGCCGCCGCGATACTCGAGCTGATGCGCGCCGGGCATCGCCAGATCGAAAGCGAAGCCGCTCTCGAAGCCGCGCAAGAACCCATCGCCTCAGCCATCGCCTCACCGGATGAGGGAATAGCGGGGTCTGATGCCATCGCCGCCGCTCACTGAGCGCCTGATCGCCGAAATCTGCTCGAAGATGCAGATATCCGGTTCGCTGGACACGGGCCTGGCGACTTGCGGCGTTCCCCGTGAAACATATGACGGCTGGATCGAAGCCGCCCAGCGCGGGAGCGATCCGCTCGCCGTCAAACTGATCGAGGCCATCGCTTCGGCTGAGTCCGAGGTCAAAATGCTGCGCGAGCATCAGCTTACCAAGTATTTCGAGACCGACTGGCGCGCGCTCGGCTGGTGGCTGGAGCGCAAGTATCCGGGCGAGTACGGCGTCAAAGCCAAAGCCGGGGGGTCTCCGGAAGACGATCTCGACGGGCTGCTGCGCGGCCTGCCCGACGAGCAATAGCTCATGTTTATCCGGCTTCCTGCCGATGGAAACGGATGCGGCTTAAAAAAAACTGCGAGGGTTTGAGTCTTTTCCAGACTTAGCTTGCGTACCACCCCCTGCTTCACCGGAGAGCTGATTCAACCGATCCGGCCGCAGCGCTTCACCTGAACGCTTGCTACCAACCCTGCGCCCGAGGTGTGCCACAACCAGTGCCTACAGCCCATGCTTAATCCCCGTGCCGACGTACCAACCTACGCCGCCAATGGGAGCCCGCTGCGCCGCTATTCGGTCGCCCAGATTGAACGCTGCCTGGCGCTGACGCCGCCCCGCGTCGTTGTGAAGCGCAACAAGCGCACCGGCAAGATCACAAGCGCCCAATTTCTTCCCCTGCCCCGCGACTCGCGGGCGATCGATGGGCAAGACGAAATCCGAAAGACGGCCCACATGGGCCAGCGTTATAGCTACCGCTCGCCGGTGGATGATCAGGGCCATCGCGTTTGGCGCTTCTCAAAATTTCTCGTGCCGCACGAAATGCGCCTCGATCCTGGCATCGAGCCCGAAGACATCGAGCGCTGGCTGCAAACTGTGTTTCGCGCCGTGCCGCTCTCCTGCCTAAAAGGAAAAACAAAATGAACTGGAAATCTGTAGCAGGCGTTCTAGCCACCGTTGCCCCAACCATTGGCGCGGCCGTGGGCGGTCCGCTGGCCGGGTCCGCGATCTCGGCGCTTGAAGGCGTCCTCAAGATCACACCGAAAAGCCCCGACACCGCCGCGCGCCAGGAAGCGATCGGCACAGCGATCGGAGCGGCTTCGCCCGAGCAACTGCTCGCCCTCAAAGCAGCCGATCACGAATTTTCCGAACACATGCTGTCGCTCGGCTTTGCCGATGCCGAAGCCCTCGCCAAGCTCGCCACCGACGATCGCGGCAACGCGCGCCAGCGCGAAGTCGTCCTGCGCGACTGGACGCCGCGCGGGCTGGCGATCGGCGTGACGTTCGGCTTTTTCGGGCTGCTGGTCTTCATGGCAATCCACGCCGTCCCGGCCGAATCGAAAGACGTGCTCAACATTTTGCTCGGTTCACTCGGAGCCGGCTGGATGGCCGTGATTTCCTACTACTTCGGATCGTCCAGCGAGAACGCGGCCGCCAAGAACGCCGCCCTCAACAAAGACGCCGATGCACAGAGCGTCACGGTGACGCAATCGGAGACGCGCTAAATGCCAGACATCGATATTGCCCAGCTCGCCACCTGGCTCGTTGAAGATGAATCCCTGAAGCTGCTCGTCTATGACGACGCGACCGAGAAGCCCATTAAGCCGGGCACGGTCGTGATCGGGCATCCCACCATCGGGATTGGCCGCGCGCTGGACGTCCACGGCATCAGCAAAGCCGAAGCCGCCTACTTACTCACGAATGACATGGCGAGCGTGATCGAACAGCTCGGCCGAGCCCTGCCGTGGTTCGGCTCACTCGATCCGGTGCGCGCCGGCGTGCTGGCCGACATGGCCTTCAACCTGGGACTCACCGGCCTGCTGTGCTTCCACGTCACGCTGGGCTTGATCGAGAGCCGCCAGTACTCCGAAGCAGCCGACTCGATGCTCAAATCGAAGTGGGCCGCGCAAGTCGGCGGGCGCGCCAAGCGCCTGGCGGAACGGATGCGCACGGGCTTGGCGGCTGCCGTCCTTTTCTGCTGCATCGCCACGGCCGGCTGGTCCCAGCTTCCAGTCCAGACCGGAGCCTCCGATCCGAGCTGCGTCGAACGGCTGGATGAAGTGCAACGGGAGCTAGTTGGCCTGCGCGCCGACATCCGGCGCATTTCGCAAACCATCAACTCGACAAACGAAGGCCTGGAGCTGAACGCGGCCGATGCGCTCGAAGCGCAGCGCCTCAATGCCCGTCTCGCGCAAGCCGCCGCCTCCACGGCCACCACCGCGCTCGACGCGCAGAACCTCAGTGCTCATCTCGCGCAAGCCGCCGCCTCCACGGCCGCGGCGCAAAGCCATGAGCAGATCGTCGCCATGCTGTGCGGATTCGGCACGGTCTTGTTCGGTTTAGCGGTTACCTACGTCAAAGGCCGTTTGACGGACAAGAAGATCGAGACCGTGTTTGCGCGCAGCGCCGAGCAGTGATACCTAAGCAGCCTGCGAGAACCAACCTATCCCCGCCCGAGACAACCCAGAGACAACAACCGTCCTCCCGCGAACGCCGAAGGCGGCGAGCGGACGACCAGCGCGACAAGCATGTTTTATCAATCGACGAGTTCGTGGACTGGGAGAACGACCATTCGATCGAGTGCCTGGGCTGGCTTTGCAACTGAGCTTTGAACCTATGACAAACACCGAAACGCTCGCCC
>NZ_CAJCHS010000431.1 GCF_903970205.1 Nevskia soli
TGTGGTACCAGCCGCGGCTTTCGAGCAGGGCTCGAGCCGGATTGTCACGCCGGTACCGCCGGAGTTCCGCCGGAGTCATGCGCTCAGTCTAACCGGAAGCGTCATAATCACTACTTCAACCTATGCTAAGATTCCGCACCGCCGCTCTCCTTCTGTCCTTCGCCGCTATCGCTCGTGCGCAGGAAGCTCCCGCGCCGACGCCGGCCGCACCACCCGCGCCAGCATTCGTCCCGCTGCCGCCGAACCCTGCGCCTCCCGCGGTTGAGCGCACCTCCGTCACTCATCATTCCATCCGCATCAACGGCGAGGTCGTGAACTATACTGCCACGGCGGGCACGCTTCTACTCAGACGCGACGACGATAAGCCCAAAGCCAGCATCTTCTATATCGCCTACACGCGCGACGGCGTTGCCGATGAAGGCCGGCGCCCCATCACTTATACCTTCAACGGCGGTCCGGGTTCCTCCTCTGTCTGGCTGCACGTCGGCGCGATCGGCCCGAAGAAAGCGCTGCTGAAAGACGACGGCACGTTACCGCCCGAGCCCTTCCGCCTGATCGACAACGACAACTCCATTCTCGACATCACCGATCTGGTCTTCATCGATCCTGTTTCGACGGGCTTTAGCCGACCGGCGCCCGGTGAAGATCCCAAACAGTTCCATGGTGTCGAGGGCGACCTTGCTTCCGTCGGCGACTTTATCCGTCTCTGGACCACGCGCAATAACCGCTGGAACTCGCCTAAGTTCATCGCCGGCGAAAGTTACGGAACAACCCGCGCCGCCGGTCTGTCTCAATACTTACTCGACAACTACGGCATGTATCTGAACGGCATCACTTTGATCTCGTCCGTCCTGAACTTCGAAACGATCGCCTTCGATCGCGGGAATGATCTGCCTTATGTGCTGTTCCTACCCACTTACACGGCAGCCGCGTGGTACCACAAGAAGCTGCCGCCCGACTTACAGGCCGACCGCGATAAGGCGACTACCGAAGCCCGTGCTTTCGCCGCCGGCGACTACGCCGCCGCGCTCATGAAAGGCGACCGGCTTACCGCAGATGAGCGTACCCGCATCGCCGCGCAGGTCGCGCGATTCACCGGCCTTTCGCCGGATTACGTTATAAGATCGAACCTCCGCATCCACATTGAGCGCTTCGCCAAGGAACTCCTCCGGTCGGAGAACCGCACCATCGGCCGCTACGACAGCCGCATTGAGGGCAACGATTACGACGCCGCGGGCGAGTACCCCGAGTACGACCCCAGCTACACCGTCGTATACGGACCTTTCACGGCGGCCTTCAACGGCTACGTTCGCGGTGAATTGAAATGGGATAGCGACCTGCCTTACGAGATACTCACCGGCAAAGTACACCCGTGGAACTATGCGCCTTTCGAGAATCGATACGTCAACATGGCCGAGCGGCTCCGGGAGGCGATCACGCAGAACCCCGACCTGCATGTGATGGTCTGCAACGGCTATTACGATATGGCCACACCCTTCTTCGCGACGGAGTACACGTTCGACCACATCGGTCTTGACCGCGCGCTTGCCGGTAACATCGCGCTGACTTATTACGACGCCGGCCACATGTTCTATACCAACAAAGCCTCCGCCGCCCAACTCCGCAAGAACTTAGTCGATTTCTACGGAAAGTACGCCATCGAGCAGTAGTAACCGCTCCGTCACCGTCGCGGCTCTGTAACGTACTGATTCTACTGAGGATGAAAGGAACCGGACAGCCCCCTCCGAGCCGGACCGAGAGGGAGGGTCCGCCACGGACTGTTACTGCACCTGGTCGGTCACATCCTCCGCCCGGTTTTCGAACTTAGTCATCCCGTGCAGATACACTAAGTTGACCTTTCCGATCGGCCCGTTGCGCTGCTTGGACACGATCAGTTCAGCCTGACCCCGCAAGTCCTCGCGATCGGGCTTATAGACTTCCTCGCGGAAGATGAATCCGACCAGATCGGCATCCTGCTCGATGGAACCCGATTCCCGCAGATCGCTCAATTGCGGACGATGATCGCCCTGCCGTGTTTCCGGCGCGCGGCTTAACTGCGAGAGCACCAGCATCGGGCAATCGAGCTCCTTGGCGAGTAGCTTCATGCCTCGCGAAAGTGCGCTGACTTCCTGGGTGCGGTTCTCGAATCGTCCGCGCCCGCTCATCAACTGTAGATAGTCGACGACCACCAATCCCAGCTTCTGTTGAGTCTGCTGCTGCAGCCGCCGCAGCTTCGCGTGCATGTCCATTAGGTGTACGCCCGCCGTATCGTCAATGAAGATCGGCGCTTCCACCAGTTCATTGGCAGCCTTGCGCAGCCGCTCGCGCTCCCGGGAGTCCAGAAAGCCTCCGCGGAACCGGTGCCCATCCACATAGGCAGCCGCGCACAGCATGCGCGTTAACAAAGAGTCGTTCGACATTTCGAGCGAGAAGATCGCCACGGGCAATCCGCGCTTCACGGCGACATGGTGAGCGATGTTGAGCGCCAGCGCCGTCTTGCCCATGGCCGGCCGCGCCGCGATGATGATCAACTCGCCCCCATGCAGTCCGCCGGTCATCTCATCGAAGCCCGCGAAACCGGTGCTCACGCCTTTGATGCGTTTGCTGGGATCGAGGAAGGCGGTGATGCCGCCCTGGAAGCGCTCGATGACCTCGCGCGGCGTCAGCAACCCGTCGTTCAGATGCGCTTCGCCGAGTTTCAGCAAGGCTTCTTCGGCGCCGGCCAGTATGGCATCCGGCTCCTCGTCGCCCATCAACGCCCGCTTCATCAGCGAGTCGGCCGTCGCTACGATGCGGCGCAGCGAGCTCTTGTCGCGGATGATCTTGACGTAAGCCTGCACGCTGGGCAGGCGCGGCAGGCCATCGTCGAGCGAGACCAGATAACTTAGTCCATCTACCGACTCCAGCTCGTTGTAGCGCAGCAGATCGTTGGCGAGCGTGATGCGATCGATGCGCTCGCCGCGTTCATGCAGTTCCAGCATGCGGCGGAAGATCTTGCGGTGCTTTTCGAGGCAGAAATCATCGACGGTCAACTGTCCGGCGACGTCGATAAAGACGTTGTCGTCAAGAAGAATCGAGCCGAGTACCAGGCGTTCGGCATCGACATTGGAGGGGAGCCCTCGTTCCAAGGCAATCGACGTGGATGAAATCATTCCGGGAAATTTACTTTCACTACTCTGCCCCCGCGAGCTGTACAAATCTCGCGCGCGCCAAAAATAATTTTGTTGATGCCGGAAGCGCTGACCGGGACATCAAACTCGCCCGTCGCCCAAGAGTTTTCCAGAATCTTCCACAGCCTTTCCTAGAAACATTTTAGCCCG
>NZ_CAJCHS010000432.1 GCF_903970205.1 Nevskia soli
GAGGCATGCCAAGAGCCCTAGTCGTCGGCGGCGGCCTCGCCGGCCTCGCGTCCGCCGCGGCGCTGGGCAGCAGCGGCTGGGAGGTCGATGTCGTCGAATCGCGTCCCTTCCTCGGCGGCCGCGCCACGTCCTGGGAGATGCCGGATGGCGAGCTGATCGACAACTGCCAGCACGTGCTCTTACGCTGCTGCGTCAACCTGCTCGATTTCTACCAGCGCCTCGGCGTTCGCAACGAGATCACGTTCTACAAGGAATTCATCTTCCTCGAACCGGGTGGCCGCAAATCGATCATGAAGCGCGGCATCTTCCCCGCCCCCGCGCACTTCACCGAATCGTTTCTGGCGTTGAAGTGCCTGAACCTGGCGGACAAGATCGCAATCGGCCGCGCCATGCTGGCCATGCCGCGCGAGCGCAATCGCCCCGATCTCGACCGCATCACCATGCTCGACTGGCTGCGTGAGAAGCGCCAGACCGCGCAAGCCATCGCGCGCTACTGGAACCAGGTTCTGGTCAGCGCGATCAACGAAGACGTCGACCGTATGGCCGCCGCGCACGGCTTCCAGGTGTTCCTACTCGGCATGCTCTCCCGCGCCGATTCGTACGAACTCGGAATCCCCAACGTACCGCTGCGTGAACTCTACCGGCCCGATGCGTGGAAACAGATCGGCGCAGTCACGCTCGAAGGCCGCAAACCGGCGGAGCGCTTCGAGATCGAAGACGGCAAAGTCACCGGAGTGATCTGCGCAGGCGAACGCAGGCAAGCCGACGCCTATATCTCAGCGCTCCCGTTCGAACGGCTCAACCAGGTGTTCGCGCCGCCGCCCGTAGACACCAGCGCCTTCACGCATTCACCGATCACCGGCATCCATCTCTGGTTCGACCGCCCGGTGACTGACCTCGAACACGCCACGTTACTCGACCGCACCATCCAGTGGATGTTCAATAAGTCCGCAGGTAAGTATGTCATGGTCGTCGTTAGCGCGTCGCGTTCGCTCGTCGAGAAGAACCGCCAGGAGATTATCGATCTCGCCGTCCGCGAACTACGGGAGTTCTTCCCTGCGGCGCGCGAGGCCCAACTCGTGAACGCTCATGTCATCAAGGAAGTGCGCGCGACCTTCTCCGCCGCTCCCGGCCTCGAAAGCAAACGCCCGCCCGCGCGCACCGCGATCCCGAACCTGTTCCTCGCCGGCGATTGGACCCGCAGCGGATGGCCCGCCACCATGGAAGGCGCCGTTCGCAGCGGATATCTCGCCGCTGAAGCCGCAACGGAAGCCGCGGGCGCCCGCCGGACATTCGTGCTCCCGGATGTCGCATAATGCAGCATATGCGTTACTTGTTATTGCTTCTGGGGCTCGCCGGCATTCAAGCGTGGGCCGGGCCGCCGATGTCGAAGGTCACGGTTCACGTAGTCTCGGCCGAGACAGGCAAGCCGATCGATCGCGCCAACGTTGTAATTAAGTTAGAGTCCAGCCGTTCGCCTCTGCGCCTCTATCGCAAGATGGTCACTAACTGGGAAACAAGCACGAACCAGGAAGGCAACGTGACTCTACCCGAAGTTCCGCAAGGAAAAATCCGCGTGCAGGTGATCGCGAAGAACTATCAGACGTTCGGGGATATCCTGCCCGTAGATCAGGACGTGCAGACCTTGGAAATCAAGTTGAAGCCGCCACAGCCGCAGTACACAGTCAAGTAGTCCCTTATGCGAGTTATCCTATTCTTAATCCCGGCGGCGTTAATGGCCCAATCGACGCCGCAGCCTACTACGGAGCTACCTTACTCTCCAAGCCTCGACTTATCTTCGATGGATACGTCGGTGCAAGCCTGCGATGACTTCTACCACTACACCTGCGGCGGTTGGATCAAGAAGAACCCCATCCCACCGGACCAATCAGCCTGGGAAGTTTATTCCAAGCTCGAATACGACAACCAGCAGTTACTCTGGGGCCTGCTGCAACAAGCGTCCCAGCCGAACCCGTCGCGCACCGTGGCCGAGCAGAAGATCGGCGACTTCTTCCACGCCTGCATGGACGAAGCGGCTATCGAAAAGGCCGGCCTGCAGCCATTGCAACCCGTCTTAGATCGCATTGCCGGCATCAAGAACTTCCATGATCTGGATCAGTTCGCGACCGAAGAGCACCTCGATGGCATCGGCGGCCGCTGGCTGTTCGGTTTCGACTCCGATCAGGATCTGGAGAACTCCGAAGATGTGATCGCCTTCGCCGGACGCGGGCGCCTGGGCCTGCCGGACCGCGATTACTACTTTCGCACCGACAAGAAGTCCGTCGATAATCGCGCCAAGTACATCGAGCATTTGCGCACTGAATTCGGGTTACTGGGCGAGTCTCCGGCGGACGCGAAACTGCACGCCGATCAGGTGATGGCCATCGAAACGGAGCTGGCCAAATCGATGCTCACCCGCGTCGAGATGCGCAACCCGCATAACCTGCTCCACAAGATGACGCCGGGTCAACTGAACGCGCTGGCGCCTACTCTCGAGTTCGATCACTTCCTCCCTGCCCTCGGTCTGACGAACATCAAGGTTGTCAACGTAACCGAGCCGGCGTTCTACACGGCTCTTGAGAAGCAGCTTCACGCGCACACGATCGACGAGTGGCGTACCTTCCTGCGCTGGAACGCGATCCGCGACGCCTCGCCGTACCTTTCGTCGCAGTTCGCCAACGCAAGCTTCGACTTCTACTCGAAGTACCTGCGCGGTGTACCGCAGATGAAGCCGCGCTGGCTGCGCTGCACCGAGTGGACGGATCGCAACTTAGGCGAAGCGCTAGGCCAGGTGTTCGTTGCCAAGACGTTCACGCCCGAAACCAAAGCACGGACTGTGGCGATGACTAAGGAGATCGAAGAAGCCATGGAGCGGGATCTAAGTACGTTGCCGTGGATGACCGACGCAACTCGTAAGCAGGCGCTCCTGAAGCTACACACAATCGTGAATAAGATCGGCTACCCGGATAAGTGGCGCGACTATAGTTCCGTCGACATCAAACGGGATGATTTCTTCGGCGACATAGACCGCGCCGACCGCTTCGAATACAGGCGCCAGATAGCCAAGATCGGCAAGCCGCTCGACCGTACGGAATGGGGCATGACGCCGCCGACGGTCAACGCTTACTACAACCCGCAAATGAACGACATCAATTTCCCGGCGGGCGTGCTGCAGCCTCCCTTGTTCGATCCGAAGCTGGATGACGCGCCTAACTACGGCAACACCGGAGCGACCATCGGCCACGAGCTAACGCACGGTTTCGATGACGAAGGGCGGCAGTTCGACGCCAAAGGTAACCTGAAAGACTGGTGGACGCCGGAAGACTCCAAAGAGTTCGAATCGCGGGTTAAGTGCGTCGAAGATCAATACGCGCAGTACACGGTCGTCGACGACATCAAGATCAACAGTAAGTTGACCCTAGGAGAAGACGTCGCGGACCTCGGCGGCACACTACTCGCCTACATGGCCTGGAAGCACGCGACCGCTGGCATGGACTTGAAGCCCGTAGACGGCTTCACCCCCGACCAGCGCTTCTTCATCGGCATGGCGCAATGGGCCTGCGGCGACACGCGCCCGGACACCAAGCGCGAGCACGCCCTTACCGACCCGCACTCTCCGGCCGAGTTCCGCATCAACGGCGTCGTCTCAAACATGCCCGAATTCGCAACTGCCTTCGGATGTAAAGTACCTCAAAAGATGGTATCGATGAAACCTTGCCGGGTCTGGTAAGTTCATGACCAAGCGGCTCTGGCTTCTCGCGATACTTCTAATCTGTCCTTCAGTTCGCGCCAACGATCCCGAAAAGATCACGCAGGAAGAACTGGTCCGCCGCTCGCAACAGATGTATGATGCCTTGGTTCCGGGCGATCAGGAGCCATGGAAGCTCTATATAGCGGACGACGCTATGAGCACCGACGAGAAAGGCCGCACCATGGACAAGGCGGCATTAGTGGCCGACGTGCAGCGGATGCCCACGGGATACAGTGGCGTGATTCACATCGTGAACGCTAAGTCACGATTTGCCCCAGGCGTGGCGATCGTGAGCTATGACGCCGAGGAGAAGGAAACCGTCTTCGGGCAGGTGTTACACGCGCGGTATCACATGACGGATACCTGGCTGTATCGCAACCAGCTCTGGCAGATCGTGGCGACCCAGGCACTTCGTTACTATGAAGATCCGGCCGCCGGGCAAGTACCTGAAGCTAAACTGAACGACTATACCGGCCGATACGAGTTAGCTCCCGGAGAGGTGATCAAGGTGACCCGCAACGGCAGCCAACTTACGGTTCAGCGCGGGTCCGGAAAGCCGTATGCGCTATTACCCGAATCGCCCGACCTGTTTTTCCGTCCGGGCGCCGAAGGGCGAAAGTTGTTCCACCGCGATGCCTCGGGCCTCGTCGACCGGCTCATCGACCGGCGCAATAACGAGGACTTAGTCTGGAAGCGTATTGAGTAGACTAGTTCGTAGTAGAGTGAGAGTTGACGCCGTACCTCATCGGGCGCCGGGCGTTTCTGGCTCTCACGGCAACGTCACTGCTGGGCGCCGAGACCGCATCCCCGGGCGGTAAAGGCTCGTCGTTCATCTACGCCCCGCAGCATTTTCTCGATCGGGCTACCGAGCTCGATCTCTACCGGTTAACGGATCCGAAATACAGGTCCGTGATGCCGGCGCCGCATTTGCATTTCGTTTCCCGGCGCGGGCGGTTTCTGATCGTCTGTTGCGAGCGTTCGGGATCGATGCAGGCGTGGCGCGTGGACTGGCATAACGGCGAGTCGCGCCAGCTTACGTCGGCCGCGGCTCTCGACCCTTCGTCAGTCGCGCTTACATCCGATGACCGCGCGGTTTTCTTCTGCGACGGCCCGGCAATCAAGCAGATGGCGCTTCCGTCTTTGCGCGAGCGCGAGGTGGCCCGGATCGAAAGCGGATGGGAACGAGTGCCGGGCTTTACAGTAAGCCTCGATGGATCGCAGGTAGTCTGGGTCGAGCGCTCGGCTACCCGATTCCGGTTACGCTCGATACGAACCCCTCGCGGCGAGGTGGAATCCGTCATCGAGAGCGCTGGCGAAATCACCGACCCGCAACTGCGGCCGCGCTCGACACAGTTGTTCTTTCGAGAAGGCGGCGTGCCCCGCCTTCTCGGAGCCGGCGATCTGCCGTTCGACCGTTCAGCGGATATCGGCCAGGTGCTCTGGTCACCTGCCGGGGCAAGCTTACTTTACTTATCGGTCCCGGCGGATCGCGCGAAACTAACTACGATCCGCGAGTATACGTTAGAAGACAAGAAGGACCGCCTGATCTCGAAGACTAGTCAGTTCGCGTCGTTTGGAGTCAATGGGGATGCGTCCGTGTTCGTCGGCGCCAGCCGTAGTCTGGCGTCACCGTACTTACTACTGCTCGTGCGTAGCGTGCGGCGGGAACTAACCCTATGCGAGCATCGATCCTCCGACGCCCGCTTAGTGAACCCGGTGTTTTCACCCGACAGCCAGAACGTATTCTTCGTTAGTGACCGTAACGGCAAGCCGGCTGTATACCGGTCCCATGTCGAACGGTTCGTTGAAGAGACAGATCTGGAGGCCTAGCAGCCGGTGCCAGTAATCAAAAAGCACCGCTTACTCACGTGCGCGGCTCAGTAGAACCAGTACGTTACAGAGCCGCGACGGTGACGGAGCGGTTACTACCAAGGCTGCTAGCGCGCTACCGTGTCTTTTGGCGTCGCCAGATATCCAACAACCTGATCTTTACGGACTTCGTTCACGACAATCTCATACGGTTGCCGGGCTTTGGCCACATAGAACTGTACGGGTTCATCCGCCGTCTTGTCTTTCTTCTCGATGGTCTTGTCATCGGCCATCACGGTTAGGGTGAACTTGTTCTTCTTCGGATCGGTTTTGCGTAAGAGAACCTGAATGTCGCCTACCTTTTGCGGCTGCTTGGTTTTCTTGATATTGAACTCGAAGTAGTTCCGTTCACCGAGCCGCTTGAGGGCTTCCAACTCGGTGCCGTTCTTGGCGACCAGGCCGCTCGTCACACCGAGATCTCCTTGAACGTGACTAAGTGTCGCGATCGTTTTCTGCAGGTCGGATTGCGTGGTGGAAACCTGCTGCTTGACGTTCCCTACATCCGTGTTCACTTCTGTAAACTTTTGGTCGGTCGCCTGTTTGACGCTTGAAAGGTCCCCGTTGATCTTTTCGGCGGTTTGCGCCTGCTCCGCCTCCAGCTCCTGTTTGGTCAAGGCAACGCTTTTGAGCGCGTCCGTTCGGGCGGAAGTAGCGGCGCGAGCCACGTCGCGGGTGCGGCGGTCCAAGTCTTGCGAGAGGGCCTGATAGTGCTGCCGCTGAGTGGCCGCGATGGTGGTCGTGTTGTCTTTAAGTTCTTGAATTTGCGCGGTTAAAGCGTCCTGCGATTTCGCTGACGCGGCTTTCATGTCATACACTTGCACGAACAGATAGATGTTCGACGCCAGCAGGGCCAGCAGCGCGCCGCCGACCAACGCCGGCTTCCAGTTTGAATTCGTCGAGACAGTCGTCACGGTTTCGCTCACGATTTACACTCCTGTAACAGTTTGCAAGCCATTTAGTATAGATGGCCGGGAAGAGCCGAATGGTTTCACCCGAGCTCAAATTGCGTGCCACGGACGGCCGGAATCGCCTCGATGCGGTAACGATCCTGGATAGCTCGAGCGAGCGCGGCGGACGAACCCACTTCGCCATGCACCAGGAACACCTTCTTCAAAGCCGGCGCCATGGGCTTCATCCAGGTCAACAATTCTTCACGGTCGCCATGGCCGGAAAGCGCGTCGAGGTTCTCGATCTCCGCGCGAACCTCCACCGGATCGCCGAAGATACGGACGTGTTTCCGACCATCCTGAATCTTACGCCCGAGGGTATTTTCGGCCTGATACCCGGTAATGAGGACCGTGTTCTTCGGATCACCAATGTTGTGGAGCAAGTGATGCAGCACACGGCCGGCTTCGCACATTCCGGAGGGCGAAATCACAATGAACGGACCTTGCAGGGCGTTCAGCTTTTTCGAGTCTTGGCTCTCCCGAACGTACTGCAGCAGCTTGAAGCCGAACGGGTCTTCATCGCGGCTTAGGAACGCGGCGGTCTCCTGGTCATAACACTCGGGATGAGCTTCAAAGACGCGAGTGACATCGACCGCGAGCGGGCTATCCACATACATGGGTACGGATGGGATCTGCTGCTCGTCGATAAGTTGGTGCAGCATGAGGACTAACTGCTGCACGCGACCCACCGCGAACGCGGGAACGATGACGCGGCCGCCACGCTCTACGGTCCTCTTGACGATGTCGCGCAACTTATTCTTGACTTCACTCTCCTGCTGGTGGAGACGGTCCCCGTAAGTCGATTCCATGAT
>NZ_CAJCHS010000433.1 GCF_903970205.1 Nevskia soli
AGTAACTTGGCATCGAAGCCTGTCCCGACATTTCCGGCCCAATGTAACTTACCCTTTTCGTAGACGCCGAGGACTAGCGCGCCGAAGTGATCGCGCTCGCCGATGGTATATCCGCAGATCACGAACTCCTGCTGCTGCACCAGCTTGAGCTTCAGCCAGTTCCGGCTCCGGCGTGACTCGTAGCAACTGGTCACGCACTTGGCGACCAACCCCTCGAGCCCGTTCTGCTTCGCGGCTTCGAGCAGTTCCGGTTTTGCGGGGAAGGCATCGGAAACGCGGATGGGACCTTCCCTCGTGACTAGTTCTTCCAATAGCTTCCGGCGGTCGGAAAGATCGGAGTTGCGCAGATCCCATCCGTCGGCGTAAAGGAGGTCGAAGAGGTAAAGGAACACCGGCCGCGTGCGCGTCATCTGCGCGATGGCGGCGGCATCGGCGTTCATGATGCGCGGTTGAATGAGGTTGAAACTCGGGACACCCTTGTCATCCAGGACAACGATCTCGCCATCGAGGATCGCCTGCTTCGCATCTACCTGATGCGGCAATACGGCCAGCTCCGGGTACTGCCGTTCGCAGCGATTTCCGTTGCGCGTGTACATCTCGACCGAACCGTTGTCGATGAAGCAGAGCGCGCGAACGCCGTCCAGTTTCAACTCCGCGATCCACTCCTGGCCGGAGGGCAGTTCGCTGGCGAGTGTCGCGCCCATGGGCTCGAAGAAGCCGGGCATCGACGCTTTCACCGCTTTGGGGATGGACCGTTGGACCGCTCCGTCGCCGTCGCGGCTCAGTATCGAAGATTTGTCGTGCGGCGGGAGATCTTTGGCGATCTCTTCCTGGGTGCGTCCGGTTAGGACGCTGTGCGCGAAGTCCTCCGTATCCCAGCCTTCCACCGCGGCGTCATCGCGCTTCTTCAGCAGCAGCCATTCGTTGCCTTTGCCGCGGCCTTTCATCTGGACCAGCGCGAACTCGCCGTTCAGCTTCTCGCCATGCAGGCGGAATTTGAAGTCGCCGCGCTCGATCTGCTTCAGCGCGTCCGTGTCGCCGAGCAGGTCGTACGTGCCGCGGTCCCACAGCATCACGCTGCCGCCGCCGTAGTTGCCCTTCGGGATGTTCCCTTCGAAGTTGCCGTAATCGAGGGGATGATCCTCCACCATGGCCGCGAAGTGTTTCGGTTTGGGATCGAGTGTCGGCCCTTTCGGAACAGCCCAGGACTTCAGGGTTCCATCCACTTCCATGCGGAAGTCATAGTGCAAATGCGTTGCATGATGCCGCTGAACGTAAAACCGGTTTTGGCCCGTTTTCCTGTCGATTTTGGCCGGCGGGGGCTCCGGAGTTACTTTAAAGTCCCGTTTCCGCTTGTACTCCTCAAGTGACATAAAGAGTTGGAAATGTTCTTGCTAAATGATATACGTCTAAAGAGGACAAACCATGCCCAGCAGCGTTTGGAAGGGACATCTCACGTTCGGACTGGTCTCGTTTCCGGTGACTCTCTCGGTTGCCGCGCGAGGGGAGACGATCAGCTTCAACCAACTGCATAAGCCGGATGGCTCGCGCGTCAAGCTGGTGACCTTCTGCCAGAAGGAAGACAAGCCGATCCCGCGGAACGAGATCGTCAAAGGCTACGAGTACGAAAAGGATCACTACGTCGTGATCGACGATGAAGAGATCAAGAAAGTCGCCCCGAAAACCGCCAAAATCATGGAGATTCTGGAGTTTGTGAAGGCCGCGGACGTCGATCCGGTGTACCTCGAAACTTCCTATTACATGGCTCCGGGCGAGGGCGGCGAGAAGCCGTACGCGCTGCTGTTCGAGGCCATGAAGCAGACCGGCTATTACGCCGTGGCGAAGATTGCCATGCACAACCGTGAGCACATCATCGTGATCCGTCCGTCGCACTCGGGCATGATGCTGCACACCATGTACTACCGGTCCGAAATCCGGGCGGCGGATGAGTTCCGGACCGACACGTCGCAGATCAAGGACAAGGAGCTGGCGCTGGCGCGGACGCTGGTGGAGTCGCTGGCGGACGAATTTCAGCCGGAAAAGTACCACGACACGTACCGCGACAACCTGGAGAAGATGATCCACGCCAAGATCGAGGGGCACAAGGTGGTGGAGACGCCCACGACGCATGTGGCGCCGGTTATCGACATCATGGAGGCTTTGCGCAAGAGCCTGGAGCAGAAGAAGCCGCCCAAGCGCGCCGAAGCGGCCACTGCGGAAGCCGAGGCGGCGGCTGAACCTGAGGAAGCGCCGGCACCGCGCAAACGCGCCGGCGGTCAGAAGCGGGCCAGCAGATCCTCGGCGTAGAGCGCGCCGTGCGGGTCTTCTTCGTGCTTGAAGAAGGCGAAGACGTCGCGGCCCGCAGCTAGCTGTTCGCGCGTTTGGCCCTCGATTGCGGCCATCATTTCCTTGGTGTAGTCGGCTTTTCGCAGGCGGCTGTAGACGAAGTCGGCGGTGATCACTTTGGGGATTTCGAGTTTCTCGGATTCGGCCAGGCACAGGCTGACGTTGGAGCGGCCGAGGATCTCGTAAACGGGGTCGGCTAACCACGACGCGTGCCGGAACTCGAAGGCGTAGCGCAGGTCGCCGGGGAGCAGTTTGAGGTAGTTTTCCAGGACTTCGTCGTCGCGCTTGAAGGTGGGCGCGAGTTGGAACAGGATCGGGCCAAGGCGGCGCGAGGTGCGCAGCGGGTCGATCATTTTGAGGAACAATTCGGTCGATTGCTCGGCGTTTTTGAGCTTGAGGATGTGCGTGATCCGCATGTTGGCTTTCACGGCGAACACGAAGCCATCGGGCGTGGATGCGACCCACTTCTCGAGCGTCGCTGCGGACGGGAGCCGGCGGAATGTGTAGTTGATTTCGACCGCGTTCAATCGTGATGCGTAGTGGCCCAGGAACTTCGCGGCGGCCAGCTTCTGCGGATAGAAGACCGGTTTCCAGGACGCGTAGGCGAAGCCGGACGATCCGGCGTGAAGTCGCGGCATCCCGGTAGGATAACGCCACGGGTTGAATCGCCCTGCTACAATCGCCGATACTATGCGTCTGTTGCTGCACTGGCTGATTAGCGCGGCGAGTTTGCTGATCGTTGCGAACGTGGTTAGTGGGATTCAAGTCGACACCTTCGGCGCCGCGCTGATTGCGGCGCTGGTATACGGGCTCATCAGCGTCACCTTGGGGCTGCTGCTGAAGCTGGTCTCGCTGCCTCTGATAATCCTGACGCTCGGGCTCTTCTGGTTCGTCATTAATGCTTTGATGTTGCAGCTGGCGAGCGCTTTGGTGCCTGGGTTCCGGGTGCGCGGCTTCTTTGCGGCATTCGTGGGGGCGCTGTTGCTGAGCATCGTGCAATGGCTGTTAAGCTGGCTTTTACACGTATAAATGCCGTCTACTCTTGCTGTTTCCGAAGCTCTCGAGCTGGCCATTCCGGATTGTGCGCACGGAATCGGCGACGTCATCTTAAAGCCTGATTCCGATAAGTTGATTGCCGGGGTTCGGGTCGAATCGATTAACTTATGGCCGGATGATCGCGGGTACTTCATGGAAGTGTTCCGCATGCAACTTGGCTTAGTGTCCACGTTCCCCTCCTCCTCTACTCAGGTCTCAGCCGCACTTAGTTATCCCGGGTCGATCAAGGCGTTTCACTATCATCTGGAGCAGACGGATTGCTGGACTCCCGTAACAGGGATGTTCCAGGTAGTGCTTGTCGACTTCCGCCAAGGTTCGCCGACGTTCGGACGACGCAACACGATGTACTGTGGGACGCTGCGTCCATGGCAGATCCTGATTCCGCCCGGCGTGGGCCACGGGTATAAGGTAATCGGCACGGAGCCGGCGCTGCTGGTCTACGCGACGGACCGCTTCTACAATCCGAAGGACGAAGGCCGCATCCCATACGACGACTCCCGAATTAGTTACGACTGGGAGACGCAGCATAAGTGATCTTTGTGACCGGGGGAGCCGGCTTTATCGGTTCCCAGTTTGTGCGGGAGTGGATTGCCCGCAAGCTTGGTCCCGTCATCGTCTTCGATAAGCTTACTTACGCGGGCAATCCTGACAACCTTTCGAGCGTTGCTTCGCATCCGGATTACTCCTTTGTTCGAGGTGACATTTGCGATCCGGCCGCCGTTAGTGAAGCGCTGCCGGAACACTGCGACGCGCTGATCCACTTCGCCGCGGAATCGCATGTGGACCGCAGTATCTCCAGTGCGGCCGAGTTCGTCCGGACGAACGTCCTGGGAACTCAGGTGCTGCTTGATGTGGCGCGTGCGCGCAAGACGCGGCGCTTCCTGCATATCTCCACGGATGAGGTGGGCGGCAGCATCCCGGAACCGCGCTTCTTTCGCGAAAGCGATTCGTTGCATCCGAGTAGTCCTTATGCGGCTAGTAAAGCAGCGGCTGAGCATCTGGTGCATGCGGCGCACCATACTTTCGGGATCGATACTCTGATTACCCGGACGAGTAATAACTACGGACCTTTCCAGTATCCCGAGAAGCTACTGCCGCTGGCGATTACACGAGCGTTGGCGGGGGAGCCGATTCCCGTCTATGGGGATGGCATGCAGGTCCGCGATTGGATTCATGTTGCGGATAACTGTGCGGCGCTTCGGCTGATCTTAGAGCGCGGGGAGCCTGGGGCGACTTACCATATCGGCGGCGGGAACGTACTGCCGAATCTGGAGGTTCTTCGGACGCTACTTCGCGTATTGGAGTTGCCTGAGTCTTTACTGACTCCGGTTACGGACCGGCTGGGGCATGACCGGCGCTATGCGGTGGATTGGTCCCGCATTCGCGACGAACTGGGTTGGCGGCCCCGGGTACCTTTCGCTGAGGGCCTAGCTGCGACGGCTGCGTGGTATCGGGCCAAGGCTATTAGCCGCGGATGAACCACATATGGCCTGCGGCCACCCTGGGGAATGAAAACCAGCGTTTGAGTCGATGCAAATACCGCATGCTGAGCCGCGACGGTAACGGAGCGGTTACAACCTGGGCGTTCCGCTTTCTCGCGGTAAAAGCATTCGAAGCTTCTTTTTCCGTAGCACCAGCTCCGTTACCGTCGCGGCTCAGTATCCTGACAGGTGTTTTCAGATAAACACAGATAGAGGCTACTGCATGACTCCGGGCGGCGGTGGCGTCTTGCGCGGGCGTTTGGTTGTGGCGGCGGTGCGCTTGCGCGGGACTTTGGGCGGGGTGGCGGTGTTGCCGTTGACGTCGGGGCCGGCCTTGCGGGGGGCGCGCTTGGTGGTGGTGCGCGGGCTTTTCGCGGTGGGTTGGCCAGGTACGTAAGGCTGCTTCTCCTCGACCTCCACTTCTTCTTCGGGGATCGGCTGCGGTTCCGGCTCGGGCAGCGCGGGCGGGTGGAATTCAGCGCCTAGATGCACGAACAGTCCGTGTTCTTCGTCCGGCTGAACGCGTACGACGGATTTATCCTGCGCGAAGTTGAGGAACTCGCTGAACTCCTGGAAGCCGAACTTTTTCCAATCGAACTCGGGCTGCTCTTCGCGGACCCAGTTGGTGAGCTCGGAGGCCAGTACGCCTTCCTCCATTTCGAGGCGATGCGTTTCGAGGACATCGCGCAAGATGGGCAGGGCTTCTTCGGGCCGGACGGTTTTTTCGGGGGCGGCCGAGCGCTTGAGCGAGATCATGTAACGGCCTTCACCGCCGGTTACGTTGACGTAATCCTGTTTGCGCAGCTTCTCGACAAAGTCGGTGAAGGAGTTGGCGCCGTAGGCTTTTTCGCTGAAGCTCGAATCGAGCTGCAGCATGGTCGATTTCAGGAGACCGAGCTGCGGGCGGACTTCGCGGCGATCGAGGACCTGCAAGGCGCGCTCGACCAGCGGCATGGCCTGGGCGAGTTCGAGCACCGGACGGCGCTGCTGCGGCGGTTGCTGCTGGCGCGGCGATTGTTGCTGCGGCGCGCTC
>NZ_CAJCHS010000434.1 GCF_903970205.1 Nevskia soli
TGCGGCGACGTGTCGGAACGTTTAGATTTCCAACGAAAGAGTTCGAGCTATGGGCGCATCAGCAAGCACGCCTAGCGCCAAACGTTCAAACATATTAATCTAAACGGGTTAGGCCCCCGTGGGCTCAGGTGAATATATGAATTTTGGGAGGATTTCAGGAGCTAACCCTTCTAAAAAGCGGAGGTATTTCCGAGGCCATTCCGTTGCTGGCCAACACCGGACTTTAACCGCCTAGCCTGCGGGACGGTGCGTGCTGACGCTCGCCGCCCAACTCCGCCAAAAAGACGCGGCTCTGATTGCTTGGATCAAGAAGGCTTGGACCAAGAAGGCTTTGACCAGGAAGCAGGATCGTTTTCCCGGAACGCTGGCGCTCCTGCGAACGCGATCGGCGCTCGATCTTTTTTCGGCGTTTTCGGGTCGCTCAGATCGTTACCGGCCTGCGATGCGACTTTCTTTGAAGTAGGCATGACGAATCCGCCGAGGTTCGCCTGCAACGAAAAAAGCCGCGATTCCTTTCGGAACCGCGGCTTGTTGTCAAACAGGTTGGAGTCGAGCTTAGTAGTCCATGCCTTCCGGACCATGTCCGCCAGGACCGCCGGCCGGAGCACCCTTCTTCTCCGGTATCTCGCAAACCATGGCTTCGGTGGTCAGCATCAGACCGGCAATCGACGCCGCGTTCTGCAGCGCGGAGCGGGTCACCTTGGCCGGATCGATAACGCCCGAGGCTACGAGGTCTTCGTAGACTTCCGTCGCGGCATTGAAGCCGAAGTGCGGGCTGGGGTTCTCGCGGATCTTCTCGATCACGATCGAGCCTTCCACACCCGAGTTGTTGACGATCTGGCGTACCGGCTCTTCGCAGGCGCGCTTGATAATGTTGACGCCAATTTTCTCGTCGCCTTCCAGATGAAGATCGTTCAGCTTCTTGGCGGCACGCAGCAGAGCCACGCCGCCACCGGGAACGATTCCTTCTTCGACAGCCGCGCGGGTCGCATGCAGTGCATCTTCCACGCGAGCCTTCTTTTCCTTCATCTCGGTTTCCGTCGCCGCGCCGACCTTGATGACCGCGACGCCGCCGGCGAGTTTCGCCAACCGCTCCTGCAGCTTCTCGCGATCGTAATCGGACGTGGTCTCATCGATCTGCGTCCGCAGCTGCTTGATGCGGCCTTCGATCGCCTTCTGCGAACCGGCGCCATCCACCAGCGTCGTGTTGTCTTTGTCCACGGTCACGCGCTTGGCACGGCCGAGATCTTCCAGCCGGACGCCTTCCAGCTTGATACCGGTCTCTTCGAAAATCGCCTTGCCGCCGGTGAGCACACCGATGTCTTCCAGCATGGCCTTGCGGCGATCGCCGAAACCAGGAGCCTTCACGGCGCAGGCGTTCAGGGTGCCGCGGAGCTTGTTGACGACGAGGGTGGCGAGCGCTTCGCCTTCCACTTCTTCAGCAATGATCAGAAGGGGCTTGCCGGCGCGGGCGATTTGCTCGAGCACGGGCAGCAGGTCCTTCATGTTGCTGATTTTCTTCTCGTGGATCAGGATGTAAGGATCTTCGAGAACCACTTCCATCCGGTCCGGATCGGTAACGAAGTACGGCGAGAGGTAACCGCGATCGAACTGCATACCGTCGACGGTGTTCAGTTCAGTGGTCATGGTCTTGGACTCTTCCACCGTGATGACGCCGTCCTTACCGACCTTCTTCATGGCTTCGGCAATGATCTCGCCGATGTGGCTGTCGCTGTTGGCGGAAATGGTGCCAACCTGGGCAATCATGTCGCCCGAGATGTCTTTCTTGAAGCTCTTGATTTCTTCGACAACCACCGCAACGGCCTTATCGATACCGCGCTTGAGGGCCATCGGGTTCGCGCCCGCGGCCACGGCCTTCACGCCCTCGCGGAAGATCGCCTGAGCCAGAATCGTGGCCGTCGTGGTGCCGTCACCGGCGACATCGCTGGTCTTCGAAGCCACTTCGCGCACCATCTGCGCGCCCATATTTTCGAGCGGATCTTTCAGCTCGATTTCCTTGGCAACCGTCACACCGTCTTTGGTGATATTCGGGCCGCCGAATTTTTTCTCGAGGACCACATTGCGGCCCTTGGGACCGAGCGTGACCTTCACCGCATCCGCGAGCTGGTTGACTCCGCGCAGGATCGCCTGGCGGGAATTTTCTGCATATACAATCTGTTTCGCCATAACTTATATCTCCGGTTGTTCTTTTACGAAAGTGTTACGAAAACTTAGCTGGCCTTCGACTTCGAGGCCGAGACGGGTTGCTTGTCGAGGATGCCGAGCACTTCGTCCTCGCGCATGATCAGGTACTCTTCGTTATCCAGCTTGATATCGGAGCCGGAATACTTGCCGAACAGAATGCGATCGCCAACCGTAACGTCCAGCGCGACCACCTTGCCATCTTCAAGGCGCTTGCCCTTGCCGACAGCGACCACTTCGCCTTCCTGCGGCTTCTCTTTCGCGGAATCCGGGATGTACAGGCCACCCTGCATCTTCTCGGTTTCCTCAATGCGCTTGACCACGATACGGTCGTAAAGCGGACGAATCTTCATCGATTGAACCTCCAACTTTTTTACTTGCGGGATTTGGTCGGAACCCGGTCTCAAGACCTGCGGTTCCTACGCCACTATTATTAGCACACTCGGCGCGCGAGTGACAACAAATTTCTGTAAGTTGTTGATTATGAAACCAAAAAAGGTGATGACGCGCCGCAGAGTCGTCCCTGCCCTGGCGAGTCTCGATTCGCCATCCACTGAGCGGAACACCATCCGGTACACTCACACGCATGACCCATCACGCCCGCGGCGCGTTCACGGTAAATGTGAAGCCGCTAACCCCCGCTCCAGCCGACGGAATTTCCCGCTTCTCCATCGACAAGCAAATTCAAGGCGATCTCGAAGCGACCACCAAAGGCGAGATGTTCTCCGCCGGAGATCCCCAGCACGGCCAAGCCGGCTACGTCGCCATCGAAGTCGTAACCGGCGCGCTGAAGGGCAAGCACGGCAGCTTCGTCCTGCAGCATTCCGCAATGATGGACCCGAGCGGCCGCAAGATGTCCGTCAACATCGTCCCCGGCTCCGGAACCGGCGACTTCAAAGGGATCACAGGCACGCTCGACATCCAGATTGCTAACGGCCAGCATTCCTACGATCTGGAATACACCCTGCTCGAACCCACGCAGCCATAGCACAAAACTCACACTGAGCCCGACCGAAAGGGAGGGTTGCCCAGCAGCGCCAGACGGCCTCGCCGCGGAGGGCTATCGTTCCAGTCACTTGTCCGAGCAGCAACCGAACGCGCGCCTTGACGTCCGTCGATGGCTGGAGAGCCGCAACGTCCCCCCTCGGATCTCGCCGCTTCTTCGGTCGGAAGATTTTCGTCAACCTTGAACTTCACGCGCTAAGTTCGAGCGGCAGTTCTAAACTTCCCTCTCTCGCCAATTCCCCGGCGTAAGAGAGCGCAGCGCTAATGTCGTCGCTGCAATGAAGGGTAGCTGGCGATAATCTCAACGCGATCCGTACCCGCGGCCATGTTGTCGAGGATCACAGAAACCATGATTCTCGTTCCACGGAAGCAAGCAAATCAGCCCTTCAAGAGTAACTAATCCACCCATAGCCGGATCCTCGAATTCTGTGGCCTTGAATTTGAACCGGCGCGCGTCGAGTTCCACAAGACCGAATGTAATGTCCGCACGGCAAGCTCAGAGAAGGTTCGGCAGCCGATTATCGCGACGGGCTCCTCCAGTGGCGCAGCTACGAACGCTGGCTCGGCCCGTTCAAGGACATTTTGGACGATGCACGAATCCGGTACCGCGAGTCGGGCGGTTGTGGTCGAGGCGCGCGCCTCTGTAGACTCGTACGTTACTGTGCCGCGACGGTTACGGAGTGGTTACTACTACCGCTTTCTAGCCCTCCTCCAGACATTTTGCTGGCGATTTGATGCTCATTCCGGCAAACTGATAGCATCAGCCCGGCCCAACCAATCATGAGCAACGAAACTCCAATCAGCAAATCAACCTACACTCACCAGCCGAATGAAATCGAAGGATTCGATTCGCTTGCGGAACTCGCTTTAGATTTACGATCGTCCTGGAATCACGCCACCAATGACGTGTGGCGGCAACTCGACCCCGAGTTATGGGCGATGACGCATAACCCCTGGGTCGTCTTGCAGACCGCCTCCCGGGACAAGATCAAACGGCTGTTAGCTGACCCTGTCTTCCGAAAGTATATTGATACCTTAGTTGAGCGTCGGCGAAATGCGCTGGAGGCTCCCGCCTGGTTCCAGAAGATTCACCCCAACACCTCACTTACCTGCGCAGCCTACTTCAGCATGGAGTTTATGTTGAGTGAAGCGCTGCCCATTTACTCCGGCGGTCTTGGGAATGTAGCCGGAGATCAGTTGAAGGCCGCCAGCGATCTCGGCGTGCCTGTCGTCGGTGTGGGTCTACTCTATCAGCAAGGCTACTTCCGCCAGGAGATCGATAAAAACGGCGCGCAGCAAGCTCTTTACCCGTTTAACGACCCTGGGCAGCTGCCTATCTCTCCGCTGCGCGAGCCGAACGGCGAATGGCTGCGCTTGGAGATCGCATTGCCCGGATACTCCGTCTGGCTGCGCGCCTGGCAAGTCGAGGTCGGCCGAGTAAAGCTCTATCTATTAGATAGTAACGACGCCGCTAACTATCCTGCGCATCGGGGGATCACGAGCGAACTCTATGGGGGCGGCCCGGAACTGCGCCTGAAGCAGGAACTGGTGCTCGGGATAGGCGGCTGGCGGTTACTCGCCGCGCTAGGCATCCAACCCGAAGTCTGTCATCTGAACGAAGGGCATGCCGCCTTTGCCGTGCTGGAGCGCGCCTTGGCATTCATGGAAGCAGCCGGCGTACCCTTTGACGTAGCACTGGCCGCCACTCGAGCGGGCAATCTCTTTACCACTCATACAGCTGTGCCGGCCGGTTTTGACCGTTTCCCTCCGGCCCTGATCGAGCAGTATCTCGGCAATTATGCGACCCGGAAACTCGGGATCACGACCCATGATCTGTTGGCTCTCGGCCGCCAGAACCCGGACGACTCTGCCGAGGCTTTCAACATGGCCTACCTGGCGATTCGCGGCTGCGGAGCGGTCAGCGGAGTCAGTCAGCTGCACGGCAAAGTGAGCCGGCAAATTTTTCAGTCATTGTTCCCGCGCTGGCCGCGGGAAGAAGTGCCGGTTGGCTACGTCACGAACGGAGTTCACGTGCCGACGTGGGACTCCCAGTTATCCGACAAGCTCTGGACCGAAGCTTGTGGAGTGGACCCCTGGAACGGGTCAATTGAAAACCTGGAGCATGACATTCGCGCAGTCTCCGACGAAAAGCTCTGGCAATTCCGGAACGATTCGACCAAGTCTCTGGTTGACTACGCGCGCGACCGGCTGTCCCGGCAACTTGCCTCGTCCGGCGCCTCAACCGAAGCGGTCGAAGCTGCCCGGCATCTCTTCGACCCAAATATCCTTACCCTGGGCTTCGCGCGCCGCTTCGCCACTTACAAGCGGCCCGACTTACTCCTCCACGACGAAGCGCGCTTGCTTCGTCTACTCAGTAACTCCCAGCGTCCCGTCCAACTAATCATCGCCGGCAAAGCCCATCCGGCAGATCAGGGCGGTCAGGCCTTGATTCAAAGATGGGTTCAATTTATCCGGCGACCCGAAACCCGCGCCCACGCTATCTTTCTTAGCGACTACGACATGCTTCTAACCGAGAATCTCGTGCAAGGCGTGGATGTCTGGATCAACACCCCGCGACGTCCTTGGGAAGCTTGCGGTACTAGCGGCATGAAAGTGCTCGTTAACGGCGGCATCAATCTTTCGGAGTTGGATGGCTGGTGGGCAGAAGCCTACACGCCGGAAGTTGGGTGGGCGCTCGGCGATGGCCAGGAGCATGGTGATGATCCGGCCTGGGACGCGGTCGAAGCAGAAGCGCTGTACGGTCTACTCGAACGGGAAGTTATTCCCGGATTCTATGACCGCGACAAGCAGGGCATCCCGCGCGGTTGGGTTGCCCGGATGCGCGAAAGCATGGCGCGATTGACGCCTCGCTTTTCAGCGCATCGCGCCGTTACCGAATACGCGGAGAAGCACTATATCCCGGGCGCCGGGGCTTTCCGGCTGCGCGCCGCTGATAAAGGCGCCCCCGGGAAACAAATCGTCGACTGGCAGCGCGACTTGCAAGAACGATGGGCGATGCTGCGGTTCGGCCAGGTAAGGGTCGATAGCGATCAAGCCCATCATAGGTTTCAGGCTCAAGTGTTCGCCGGTAAGTTAGATCCGAACTTATTACGAGTCGAACTTTACGCTGATGGTATTCATGGAGGTCCTCCGGTCGTACAGGAGATGGAGCGCAAAAGTCAGGATGCGGACGGCGCGTACGTTTACACCACCGAAGTAACCGCAAGCCGCGCATCCTCAGACTACACAGCGCGCGTCATACCGCATTTCCAAAGCGCTGGTGTTGTGGCGAAAGTCCCTCTGGAAGCCAACTACATCTTATGGCAGCGCTGATCGCAAGAATCTTTTACGGCGTATCCTGAACGGATGCGCATCGCCCTTTTACTCCTCTGCGTGGCTGTACTTGTTTCCGCCCAGGAACACGCTGCCAATCAGTGGACCGGCACAGTCCGTCATGCCGACGGCAGCGGCGTAGCGCAAGCGACAGTAGAACTTCGCTCCGCTACTGTTGCCAAAGCCACAACCTCCGCGGCCGGCGGTAGTTTTCACTTCGAAGGTTTGCCGCCAGGAAGTTATCGCCTCTCCGTCCAACAGAATGGGCGTGAATTCATCTACGCGAAATCGCTTCAGCTCCCGATGGACGGCATCGCGAAACTAACCATTACGGACAACGGTTCGGTAACTCTAGAATCCACCACCGCGCCCGTCTCGAGCGGTGGCCAGACACTCTCCGCCGACGCGGTTGCCGCCATCCCGCTCAATAAGCGCGATTTCGGCCAGTTGCTGTTGCTTGCCGCGGGAACTATGACGGACACCAACGGCGCCAGTAACTTCACCCAACAGTTCGCGGTCAATGGGCAACGCGGCGTCGAAGCCGTTTTCGCCATGGACGGCGCGGATTCCAGCGACCCCGAACTCGGCGGCGCTACTCTCACCAACTTCAATGTCGACGCCGTTCAAGAAATCCAATCCTCCTCCGGCTGGTTGCCGGCGGATATTGGACGCGGCGCTGCGGCATTCACCAATATCCTCACCCGCTCGGGCAGCCGCCATTTCCACGGATCGTTATTTGAGTTCGTGCGCAACTCCGCCTTCGATGCACGCAATTTCTTCGACCGCGAGACGGTGGCCGACCCCGATCGCATCCCCCCGTTTCGCCGCAATGAGTTCGGCGGAACCGTCGGGGGTCGAATTACTGACAAGACTCAATTCTTTGTGGAATACCAGGGTTTCCGCCAGGTTCTCGGAACCACTCAGGTACTCGCCGTTCCTACCGCCAACGAGCGCGCCGGCATCGACACTACCGTATTCCCCGGCGACACACTCTACGTTCCCGTCAATCCCAAAATCGCTGCAATCCTAAGCCGTTATCCGCTCCCCAATGATCCCGAAGGTCCCTTCGGAGCCCGCACTTACGCCACGTCTTCTAAAGTCCAAACCGATGCCGATCAGTTCTCGATCCGCCTCGATCACCAGTTGTCTTCTAAAGACCATCTCTTCGCCCGGGTAACTCGCGACAACCTTACCGGACCCACCACCAATCCCGACCAGACCGCCATCGACCCGAACTTCGGCATCACTTACAACGACCATCAACGCAACGCGGTCCTCAACTGGACCCGCACGATCTCGCCGCAAGTCTCCGCCGAATCCTCCATCGGCTTCACCCGTACAACTCCGTCGTTCCCTACACCCGATCACACCGACCCCTCCGTCGTTTTCGCCGATAGTCTCTATGAACCGTTCAACGCTGCCGGCGGTTCCGTAACAGCCGCGCTCGGCAACTTATTCCACTTACGCCACAACATGCGTTGGACTCATGGGAAGCACACCATCGAAGCGGGAGCGGAATGGCGCGCGAATCGGGATACCACTTACTTCGGCCAGGCCCCCAATGGACAGTTCACCTTCGGCGGAGGCGCCGCCTACGCGACGGCCGATATAGTTTCCGCCAGCGGTCTCCATAACATCACCGCAGGCGAGCAGTTACCCGACACGCTTTCCGCGTTTCTCATGGGCAGTGCCTTCGCCTACACCGTCGCGGTTGCGCCGCCGCAGTTCCCGCAGGGCAGCCAGATCGGTGTGGCTGCCATCTCAAGGTACAACACCAACTTCTATCTTCAGGACACCTGGAAAGTATCCAACCAGCTTGTACTCGATTACGGACTCCGCTACGAACTCTACTGGCCCATCACCGAGCGCGCCGATCGCACGGCGGGTGTCTCTTTGAGCCCGACTCCTGAGTACCTGATCAACGTTCAGCCCAGTTATCGCTTCACGGGTAACGACTGGGATCCGCGCCTCCGGATCAGTTGGCAGCCTTCCGATCAGCCGTGGTCGAAAGACTTCTGGATCAGGATCGGCGGCGCCATCACCACGATTCCGCCCAACATTTGGCAAGACAACCTGCTGACCGGTGCGGCGCCCTATGTCGACTATCCCCGACTTACCGCCGCCCCTGGCGCTCCACTCTTGTATGGCACCACGATCACGCCGCAAGACTTACCCGGTGTCTATACTCCCGGCGGTTCCAATATCCTGGCTTCAGGTAACTCGAAAGCCGTCCCTCCGAACACTGTCTGGGACATCGATAGCTTCGAGCAAGGCATCGCCGCACTTAGCGCCGGCCACCAGATCTCACCCTTGAACGTCAACGCCATCTCACAGGATTTCCGGAACGCTTACATGGCGACTTGGTCGCTATCGCTCGAACGCCCGGTCGGCCCGCTGCACGCCAGCGCCGCGTACGTCGGAACCGCTGGTATCAGTCTTCCGGCGATCAACTTCCCCAACGGTTTCCCCGGCGCGACGCCCGCCTTCGCGCCTTACACCGAGTTCAATTCGTTGGGCGAACCGATCGGCGGATTCGGCACCGTGTCGCTGATGACGAACCGCTCCCACGCCAGCTATCATTCGCTGCAAACATCGCTGCAGGGCAGCATCCCTCACGGCGGACCGCAGATTCAAGCGAACTTCACGTGGTCCAAATCGCTCGACGACGACAGTACCGTGATCGGCGGCATTGCCGGCGGAATGCTCGGCGCCGCCGCCCTCGCATGGCCGCAGGATCCGTTCGACACACGCGCGGAGAAAGGACCTTCTTCCTTCGACGTCGAACGCGTCTTCACCGCAACCGCGATTCAAGACCTCCCCGTGGAAGCCATCCCGCCGCTTCGTCATCTCAATCGGAAACTAACTCGGGGCTGGCAGTTACTTAGTATCTCGACCATCACCAGCGGCTCCCCGTTTACCGTTTACTCCGGCGTTCAACAAACCGGAGCGGGTTCCAACGGCACCGACCGGCCGGATCAAGTCGGCACGCCCGACTTATCCACGAGCCGGACGATTCGTGAAGACTACTTCGGCTTAGGCGCGAACAACGCGTCTTACTTCTATATTCCAATCGATCTGCCCGGCGGCACCGGACCGAACAGCGGCTACTTCGGCTCGCTAGGCCGCAACACTTTCCGAGGCCCCGCCTTCCACGACTTCGACTTCGCATTCATCAAGGACACAGCCATCAACTCGGATTCCGCAAACCACCTGGTAACCGTAGAGTTCCGCGCCGAACTCTTCAATTTATTCAACATAGTGAACTTCGGTCTACCATCGAACGTTGTGACCGGGTCCGGATTCGGCGAAATCAGCCGCACGTCTTCCAATTCCCGGCAGATACAGTTCTCGCTCAAGCTACTCTTTTGAGGAACTCGCGCAAAACGGAGCGCGACCCGCGCCGCCAAGCTTTTCACGAGTTCCTCTTTGGTTTGGCGGCGCGGGATCGCGCCCTTTGCGCTTCTGAGGCACTCGCGCAAAACGGAGCGCGCCCCGCGCCCTTTGCGCTTCTAAGCTAGCAGCCCGTGGTGAAACCCGCTCCCCTACGGCCGGGGATCTGTCACGCCTTGATCTGCTGAGTTCGGCATGACCATCACAGCCCCACTCCGAGCCCGACCGAAAGGGAGGGTATCCGGGTGGAACGGTGGATGTTGGGGGTCATTTCGAGGGAGCCGCGCGAGTAAGCCAGCGGGTTTTTTTGACTTCAACGCGGGACCGTCGGGGCTCAACCTGGAACGAGCTATAACGCGCAAGTCCGAGAGCGGACGTAACCAAGTGGTCCCATAAAAATCGCCGTAAGTGGCCTGGATCATCGGCGCCAGGGGTTCAGCCGTCCTGGCACTCGGGCTTGCTCCTTGGCGTCTCCTCCCCTTTCGGCGAACCCGAACTGAAGCGCTGACGGCTAAAGCTCAACCAATTCTTTCGAAGTCGGCGTCAGGATTTCACAACCCGTGTCCGTCACCACGACGGTATCTTCGATGCGTATGCCGCCGTAATCCTCAAAATACACACCGGGTTCAATGGTGATCACAAACCCGGCTTCGACAACGGTCTTCTCTTTCTTCCCGATGCGCGGGGGCTCATGGATTTCGAGACCGAGCCCGTGACCTGTGGAGTGAACGAACGCATCTCCGAATCCCGAACTCTCGAGAACGGCGCGCGCGGCAAGATCCACCTTTGCGGCGGAGACTCCCGGACGTACCGTGTCGATTGCGGCGAGCTGCGCCTCCAAAACCGCGCGGTACATGGTCTTGAACCGCTTCGGCGCCTTGCCCACAAACATCGTGCGCGTCATGTCGCTTGCATAGCCGTTCTGAAAAGCGCCCATGTCGATGAGGAGCATGGCCTTCGTTTCGATCTTCGCGTGCGTCGGCCGGGCATGCGGCAGCGCACTGCGAGGCCCCGCCGCAACGATGGTTTCGAAGGCCGGCATCTCGGCCCCGGCGCGGCGCGATTGGTAGTCGATCTCGGCGGCCAGTTCCGATTCGCGCATTCCCGCGCGGAATCGCTTCATCGCCCGCCGGAGCGCGCGGGAGTTGGTCTCGACCGATTCGCGGATCCACTCGACTTCCTGCGGCGACTTGCGCATGCGCAGCCGCTCAACCGCGCTATTTACCGGTAGCAGGTTGCAACTGGGCGGAACCGCGCGCTTCAGCGTTTCCCAGGCATCGAAGCCCATCCGGTTTCGCTCGAATGCCAGGCGGCGTAGCTTTGACGTTTTCAGTGCTCGCGATACCGCTTGAATCAGTGGTCCTTTTTCGATGCGCGCCGGAAACGGGCATTCCTGCGCGGCCTGGATCGCGTAGCGCGGGTCGGTGAAGAGCGTCGCGCCGCCGCGGGTGACCAGAAGCAGCGCGTTGCTTCCGGTAAATCCCGAAAGATACCGGATGTTGGAAGCGGCGGATATGAGGATCGCGTCCGGCGGCGGACCGTCTTGCGAGCTGGTCGCCAGTGCGCTGACGCGCGCGGGATAGTCGACCCGAGCGGTGGGGTCAACTTCGTTATTGGGCACGCGGACCGTCAGTACGCAAGCAGTTTCTCGATTTCAGCGGCAATGTTCTCGGTCTGAGGAAGAGTCTCGTCTTCCAGATTGGGGTGATAACCGACCCAGGTATCTTTCGCTCCGATGCGCTTGACGGGCGCGTCAAGATAGGCGAAAAGTTCGTCGCCGATGCGTGCCGCGATCTCCGCGCCGTAGCCGAAGCTGAGGCAATCTTCGTGGGCGACGATGACGCGCGACGTCCGCTTCACGGAGTCGGCGATGGTTTCCCAATCGTAGGGCGCCAGGCTGCGGAGGTCGATAATTTCGATGGTCGAATCCGGATTGCGGCGCTCGGCCTGCATCGCGGCCTGGAGGCTTTTTTGAACCAGCGCGCCGTACGTGATCACCGTAAGCGAAGAACCCGGCTTAGCGATGCGGGCTTTGCCGAGCGGGATCATGTAGTCCGGGCCGGGATCCGCCGAGCGGTTGTAGGGCTCGCGATAAAGGCGCTTGTGTTCCAGGAAGAGCACCGGATCGTCGGCGCGGATCGCGGTGCGCAGCAGTCCGCAGGCGTCGAGCGCATTCGACGGAAAGACGACGCGGAGTCCGGGGTTGTGCGTGAAAATCACTTCGCCGCACTGGCTGTGATAGATGGCGCCGCCGTTCAGGTAGCCGCCGATCGGGATACGCAATACCAGCGGGCATTTCCAACCGCCGGCGGAGCGCCAGCGAAGGCTCACCATCTCGTCTCGGATCTGCATCATCGCAGGCCAAACGTAATCGAAAAACTGAATCTCGAAAACCGGCTTCAGACCGGCCGTGGCCATGCCGATCGCGCGGCCTGTAATCGACGCTTCCGCGATCGGGGTGTTGAAGACGCGGCGGCTGCCGAACTCGCACTGCAATCCGGCCGTAACTTTGAAGACGCCACCTTTGCCTTTGACCTCGGCGAGATTTTCTTCACGGCTGCAATCCGCAACGTCCTCTCCGAAGACGATGATGCGGCCATCGCGCGCCATCTCCTGACGCAGGGTCGAGTTGATCAGATCGACCATCGTCTTGGCCTCCGTTCCCGCGCCGCCATTAAGATCCGGCTCGGTATCGAAGGCGGGTCCGGTGGGGTCTACGGTCGGAGAGTAGAGGTGATCGAACACGCTGCTCTTGGCGGGCGGCGCGGCTTTCGACGCGCGCTGCGCGGCGGACTGCACCTGATCGTCGACTTCCGCAATCAGCGCTTCCAGACCGTGGCGATCGATGTGGCTGTGATCGATCAGCCATTGCGGATATTTGGTGATCGGGTCACGTTCGGCTTCGGCGGCGCGCTCGGCCTTGGTCTTGTAGGCGCGTTCGTCATCGGAAAGCGAATGCGAATAGGGCCGGACCACGTGGGCATGCACCAGCGCCGGACCGTGGTGCTCACGGCAGTACGCAAACGCCTGGGAACACGCGCGGTAGGAATCCAGAAAATCCGTGCCATCAATCTCAAGCCGGAAAAGATTGGGAAAACCGGCGAGCAGCGCGGAAATAT
>NZ_CAJCHS010000435.1 GCF_903970205.1 Nevskia soli
TCCCCGCGCCGCCCCGGTCATGCCTCCCGTCAATCCAAATACCCAACCCAATGAATTGGGCTAGGCGCACTCTAACCAAGCTCCAGACTCAAGTCAGGAGATCACTCCACGTAACTCGCCCTGTCTACACGAACTCCAACCTATCCACAAAACTGCGCCGTAGAATCGCGCAGGTCGAAGTTGATTTGACACCTTAGCGCTATGTTCCACCCAATAGTTTGCACATCGTAATCGCCTGCCCCACATGCCGCTGCGTATGTTCGGCGATATGAATCGCCAACCCAATGACCGTTGTCGGCAACCGCTTCCGTCCCACGGTGCGCGGTTCAGTCAACCGCGCTGTGTCCAGTGACCGGATCACGTCTTCTGTCGCATCTAATTCCCGCATGATATCGGCTAGTAACTCGTCGCGGCTCGCCCCCGGCTCGTTCTCCGCATGCAAAAAAGCGAGCTGCTCTTCCGTCAAATCGCGACCAAGCAAATAAGTCGTCAGCCGGTCTAAACTACCCGCAATGTGCCGCAAATGAAAACCAAGCGATGTAACTCCGCTCGGGCGCGACCAAATAGCTTCCGTACTCAGGCCCGCCGTGTGACTATCCAAGTCTTCGCGCGCTTGTTGCAGCGCAAATAAGACCGGTGCGAGCAGCGGATCGACGTC
Organism: Nevskia soli; assembly: GCF_903970205.1. Taxonomy (GTDB): domain Bacteria; phylum Acidobacteriota; class Terriglobia; order Bryobacterales; family Bryobacteraceae; genus Bog-113. The sequence goes on from NZ_CAJCHS010000435.1 coordinate 659, forward strand.
CGGTAGCGCGCCGCGCAGCCACGGCTCCGGTCGGGTCACAGCGGCGTGACGTCGCGCGTTTCGCTGCCTACCCAGATCGCACGCATGACCCGCTGGTTCGGCGGCAGACTCAGTAGCCGCGGTTTGATCACCATCAAGATATAGTTATGCGACTTATTGCGTGTAAACATGCTGATCAGGTTCCCGAGGATTGGGATGCGCGAAAAGAGCGCCGGTCCGGTCGTTGTTCGCGTCACCGTTTCGCTGGTAAGTCCCGCAATCAAAGCCGATTCGTTGTTGCGCAGTCGGAACATCGAAGTAATCTTACGGCTGGAGATGATCGGAATGTTGTCTACCGTCCCGGCGCCAAGCACTTTTAGTTCGCCGTCGAAATCCAGCGTCACTTCGCCCATATCATGCACGTGCGGCGTCACGTTGATGACCACGCCCAAGTCCTCGAACGTGAACGACGGCGTGGGCGTGGAAACTTGTCCTCCGGTCGTGGTTGCCCCGATATACTGGCTGGTTAGGATCGGGTACTTGCTCCCAATCTTCAGAGTCGCTTTCTGCCCTTCCACGGAAACAATGGTCGTCTTCAGCAGGTTCCGCGCCTTAGCCTTAGTAAGTGTCGCGGTGAAGTCAATATTCGAAATACCGACTCCGAACCATTGTCCAAGACTGAACTTAGCCAGGCTGGCGAGAGTAACCGCGCCGGTACCGTTGGCAAGCCCACCCAGAAACGTGAACGGGAAAGAGGTTGGAATATCCACGCCGATACTCAGCATTTCCGAATCGTCGAGCTCGATAAACTCGAAATCAACTGCCACCTGAGCCCGGTAGCCGACTAAGTCGCGAAGCACCGCCTGAGCGGCATTAGCGCGAGTTACATGATCCTTGAGGATAATCTGGCTGGCCGAAGGGTCCCAATACATCTTCTCGACACCGACGCTTTGTTTGATTGCCTGGCCAAGTTCGGTCAGCTCCTGCGTCGTTAAGGCGGTTGAGACAGGCACGGTGACTTCTTCGGTCGGCTCGTATTCTTTGCGTTTCGCTTCCGTGTCCTGTGCGACCAGGATTAGCTTGGTACTTAGCGGAGTAATGAAAGTATCCGTCGCGGCTTCAAGCGAATGGAGCAATACCCGCGGGCTTACCTGGTCGAGTTTGATGCGCGTGCGCCGGGCGGAGGTGAAATCGCTGTCGAAGACGACTTGCAAGCCAAGTTTCGTTGCCGCCGCCTGGTAGATCGCTTTGAAATCGCCATCGAACGCGTAATCCTGGACGTCCGGCTTCAGATCGAGATGCGGAGGCGGAAGGAGTTCCTGCCGGTTTTCCGTCGCGGTGTCGAAAACGCTGTCGAGATTGACATCGATAGTGTCATCCACAGCCGCGCCGGGAAGTTCAGGCGGCTTCACTTTGGCTTCGAGAGCCGCCATGGGTTCCAACGCAGCGGCGCGTTCGCGGTAGAGAGCCTTGTTCGGATCGGCCGCGGCGGCTTCCGTGTAAAGCAAATAGGCCTGCGCGATGTGCCCTTCACTCTCGGCTTTGCGCGCGAGTTTGTAGAGGTGTGACGGCGAGGAGTTTTCAGCCGAAATCGTCCCGGCGCTCACCAGGATCAAGCCCGTCTGGAGCAACATCGACAGGGCTCCAGGGCTACGGCGGGGTCCCGTTCCACACACCTTCATCTAGAACAAAGACGCGCCAACTGCTGCAAACGTGCATACCGAAATGCGCTATGCGAAGGTAAGGTGGATGCGGCTCGTTCCACTCGTCCCGAAGGACCTCTGGCGCTACGCGATCACCGACTGGCATCAGTTGATACTGCCGGCCATCCTGCTGTTCGCGACGGTTCTGATGGGATTCGTCGTTCGGAACGTGCTCTTCCGCTGGCTGCGCAGGCGCCAGGCGAATTCGAGCTCGCATGTCGCGCTCATTCTCATGGAAGCCCTGCGCGGGCCGATCATCATCTGGTCGCTCATTTTCGGGATCTATTTCGCGCTGGAAAATTCCGCGGTTCCGCGGCATCTCGAGCACTTCCTGAGCAAGTCGCTGTTCGCGCTGTGGATCATCTCGTTTACGGTGATGGCAACGAAACTGGCCGGCGGCATCGTGCGCTATTACGTCCGGCGCGACGGTACCGAGATGGCCGCCGCCAGCCTGACGCGGAGTCTGGCGCAGATCGCCGTAGCCGCGGTCGGCATTGCCATCCTGCTTCGCCATCTCGGCATCTCGATCACGCCGCTGGTCACGGCTCTGGGCGTCGGCGGACTGGCGGTGGCGCTGGCATTGCAGGACACGCTGGGGAATCTGTTCGGCGGATTCTATATCACGATCGCGGGGCAGGTGCGCCTTGGCGACTATATTCGCTTGAACGCCACGGGCGAGGAAGGCTATGTGACCGATATCAGCTGGCGCAGCACGACGATCCGGACGCTGATGAACAGCATGGTGATCGTGCCGAATTCCAAACTGTCGCAGGCGATCGTCACGAATTTCATGCTGCCGGAGAAGAGTATGGGGATTTCGATCGGGGTCGGGGTTAGTTACGACGCTGACCCCGATCGCGTGGAGCAGATCCTTATGGAGATCGGAGAGGCGGCGACTAATGAGATCGATGGGATGGTGCCGAAGGGCGAAGTTTCGGTGCGATTGATTCCGGGGTTTGGGGACTCGGCGCTGCAGTTTCAGTTGAATGTGAAGATCAGCGAGTTTTCGCGGCAGTACCTGGTGCAACACGAACTACGGAAACGGATATTGAAGCGGTTCCGGGAGGAGAACATCGATATGCCGTTTCCGACCCGCACGGTGTTGCTGCGCAGCGAGAAGGGCACGCCACTGATATGATCTTTTCTCAGCAATCATGAAACTTGATTTCCGCTTGTTAATCGCTCTTGGAATTCTAACCGGCTTACCTGCATTCGCCGCGGCGGACCGCGTCAAAACTGCGAACGGAACCGTTGAAGGAACCGGCCGCCAGCCTTCCGGAGTCCGCGAATTCAAAGGGATTCCATTCGCCGCGCCGCCGGTGGGAGATCTGCGTTGGGCCGCGCCGCAACCGGTCAAAAACTGGACCGGCGTGAAGCAGACGACGCAATTCGGGCCGCGCTGCATGCAGCAGCCGATCTTCGGCGACATGAACTTCCGCTCCAACGGGATGGGCGAAGACTGCCTGTATCTGAATGTTTGGACGCCCGCGAAGTCCGCCGGCGACAAGCTTCCTGTGCTGGTCTACTTCTTCGGCGGAGGGTTCATGGCGGGCGACGGCTCTGAGCCCCGCTATGACGGCGAGAGTCTCGCGGCGAAAGGGATTGTTACCGTGACGGTGAATTACCGTCTCGGCGTCTTCGGTTTCATGGCGCATCCCGATCTCACTAAGGAGTCGCCTCATCACGCGTCGGGCGACTATGGACTACTCGATCAGAGCGCGGCAATTCATTGGGTGCATGAGAATATCGCCGGATTCGGCGGCAATCCCGCGCATATCACCATCGCTGGAGAATCGGCCGGCTCCATCGCGGTGAGCGCTCAGATGGCTTCACCGCTATCCAGGGATTTGATCGCCGGGGCTATTGGCGAGAGCGGATCCATACTGGGAACGCTCCCCGCGGTGGAATTATCGAAAGGCGAAGAGCAGGGTGCGAGGTTCGCAACCTCGATGAACGCCGCCGGCATCAGTGCGCTACGCGCGATGCCTGCGGCGCAGATCCTGGAAGCGGCGGGTAAGCGCGGGGCGCCCCGTTTTAGCATTACGGTGGACGGCTATTTCTTCCCGCAGCAACCGCTCGCGATCTTCACCGCGGGACAGCAGGCCCACGTCCCGCTGCTGGCCGGATGGAACTCGGAGGAGATGAATGCCCACGCAGTTGTGGGTCCCGGTGAAGCCACTAAGGAGAGCCTGGAAACCGCGATCCACAAGCTATATGGCGAACATGCCGATGAAATCGTCAAACAGTACGCCGCCGCTACGAATGACGACGCCCTGCAAGCCGCGACGGATCTGGCTAGCGACAGATTCATCGCGTTCAGCACATGGAAATGGATTGACTTG
>NZ_CAJCHS010000436.1 GCF_903970205.1 Nevskia soli
GAAGTCAATCCATAGGTGTCGTTGAACTCGGTACCCAGCTGTCCGGCAAAGTAAAACCGTAGGTCTTTCCCGCTGTACCATTTAGCTAGAAAGGTAAAAAAGCGCGTAGGCAGTTGAGCTTCCCCTGTGTAGCCGTAGCGGCCGCTGGTAACATCGGCGCCGGTTGGGAACGTTGCCTTGAACGCGGTCGGCACTGCGGACGCGAGCACGGTCGCCTTGCGCTCGCCATCCACGCCGCTCACGATTAGTTCAGCCGGCGCGACGCCTGGAGATTTGTCCAGTTGCCACTGCAGCACGACGCGGCTCTGCAGTTCCGGGCGCGCCGAGTCTGCGCCCTGGCGCTCGCCGTACCCCAGTTGGCTGTCGACCACCGACGGATCGTTGCCAAACGCCGGCATCATGATCGCGAATTCCGGTCCAAGCTTCCAATTGCGTGAGCCCCCGAGCTTCTGCGACAGCCCAAACCGGAACTGCGGCAGCCGCTCATAGAGGGTTCCGAAGCCCACGCCCAATCCGGTCGTCTCCACGGAGTTTGGCAGCGTTGATGAACCGAAGGGCGTCCAATCCTGACCAAGTAAAACAAAGGCCGATGTACTATCGCTCAACTTATGGTCCAGGCGAAAGTAGCCGAGCCGGATAGAGAACGAGCTGGCCCGGATCGTTGCGATGTTGCGGTTATCCACGCGCGAAAAGTTACCCTCGAAATCGCCTTCCAGACGGCCGGTCACTAACCAGTCCGATGAAGTATCGAGTCCCTGCACTTGGAAGCCGACCCGGCTGGATCGCGTCTTCAGGTGATACTCCGGCGAATGATCCGGGCCGCTATCGCTCATCAGACCGGGCACGGGAAAATCATCTCCCCGGGGCGAATAGCTATCCGAGGTAGAAGTCGATTTAAGCATGCCGTACGGCTTGAACAGTAAGTCGCCCAGTTTGATTGATGGAATCTTACCTTCCAGAGTCGGCGCTTCTAGCGTCAACGGACGAATCGGCGCCATCGCCGGAATATAGTCGGACGCTGGCGCATCCGGCGCGGCAGTTGGCTCCGATGGAGTTTTCTGCTGCGCAGCCGCCTGGCGTATCGCGGGACTCGCCGACGCGACTAGCGTTGTCGCCCCGTCTTTCGATCCTGAGCCTGCTCCTGAGTTGGCTAGAGCGTCGTACTCCGCGTCGCTAATAATTCCTTTCTTATGTAACAAAGCGATTAACGCCGGCCTTTGTTCGGGCGCATTCGCTGAGTTCCCCAGCGATTCCGCTTCCGCGTCCGTGATAACACCCTTCGAAACGAGAATACGTAGCAGCGGATCTTGAGTCTGCTCGGCTGCCGATAGATTCCATCCCGCAAACCAGGCGCAGACAACGAAACCAATAGTCACAGCACGGCTTACAACCATAGACACTCCTTGTAGCTTTCAAAAAAAGAGAATTAGAGATTCCGACGCGGCGGTTGTTCTTGAGCATCGTAAACAAACTTTGGAGTGCATGCAAGCGGAAAACGACGGTTGCCGATCTGTGGATCGGAATTTCTTTGTTAGCGGCTACAGTGGAACTCTGCTGTAACACGACTGACATAAATGACCGGAGACTGTTCTTCAAGCACCCTATGCCGCACCTGGGCTCGCGCAAAACACCAATTACGTTTTGTGCGTTTCAGATTCTCCCATCCAATAACAGAGAAGCGGGGCTGGAATCCGCATGATCTTTGTAGCCGGTTTCTCCTTTGACGCAAGCGGACCGAAATCGTCGAGCGCCTTCGTCACTACGTAACCCCGGTCGACTCTTTTGTTCTCGCAAAGTTCAAACAGGCCCTTGAGCTCCCGCGCGCCTGCATGTACCGTTCGGTATTTCACCTCAAACGGTATCAGCAGGTCCCCAAGTTCCGCCACAAGGTCCACCTCGTGATCGCGTTTCCCTCGCCAGTACGTGAATTTCACTTGCCTCGCGTAGTATCGGGCGAATAGATGCTTGAAGACGGCGGTTTCCGTCGCGACTCCGAGTGCAACCGGATCCTCCATGACAGTCTTTCCTTTGAGCAATACCGCCGGCGAAATCGCGGCGTCTGCCAGGTAAATCTTATACCGGCCTCGCAGAACCTCCTTGCCATACCCAAAGGGTTGCAGCCGATAGATAAGATGGGTGGCCTCCAGCAGTTCAATGAAATGCTGTGCGGTCGGCCGTTTCACCTCGAGATTACTGCACAGCGCCGGCATGTCCAACAGGCCGCCGTCGTGCATGCATAAGTAGAGGAAGGTCTGTTCCAGGTCCAGAATGCGGCGCACTCCGAACAAAGCCGTCATATCTCTCTTGAGAACCTTGTCGATAATATCTTCCCGTAGCAATCGCTGCGCCTGAGTTATGCTCTCTACCTGCGCTGTTTGCGGGAAGCCCCCACGTACGATGTACTCGTGAAAATGCCCCACATAAGGCTTGGCACTCTCCTGAATACCCATCAACTGCCCGTGCGAGTAGCTAAACAGTTCCGTCAAGCTGTTCACCTGCGGCAGCGTGGGCAGCTGCAGTTTCTTGATCTGCAGGTATTCGTAAAAGGACAGCGTGGTTAGGCGAATTGCGTGCCACCGTCCGACTCCAGACTCCTGCTCGGCCTCAAGCAACGGCATGGCCGATCCAGTGAAAATGATACGGCGGTTGCGCACGAAGTCGACTTGATGTTTCACCCATGTACCCCAATCGCGGATAAACTGGGCTTCGTCAAGGAACAAATATTCGGGTCCCGCGGCCCGCGGTTCTCGCTCACGCCAGCATTCGATCACCGCATCGATCCCGGAGAGCTTGAACAGAGGATGGTCGAAAGTGGCGTACAGGATGTTGGCTGCCGGCACTCCCGACGCAAGCAGTTCGGCGATGGACTGCAACAGCAAAGTCGTTTTCCCGATCTGGCGAGCGCCGGAAAGAAGCACGGCGCGCGGCGCAGGAGGAGCAACCATCCACTTTTGTAGCTCTTGAAAAGCGGCCCGGCGCCAGTGCGGCAAGTCCGTAACCGCCTCCCCGCGCCACCACGGGTTGAACTGGCCGAGAACCGCTGCCAACTCATCGTGCGAGATCTTCACCTCAGCAATATATCACAAAAATCAACCCACAATACAAATATACTTTAACTAAGAATCAAGAATAGTTAGAAATCTCGCTTTTGAAGTCACTTCCAGCCGGTTTTCACGGACGCGCGTCTTCGAATGGAGTCCCAGCGGCTCGGGCTTCGGATCGCCACCGGACCAACCGCCGCCGAATCACGCCACGGAGTTTAATCTCGCCTTCATCCCAAACGGCTTAACCCCAATTTCCGCCCGAATTCCCCCTCAAGCGCCTCACCCGCCCGTTACCATAAACACGACGCCTCGCGCGACAGCTCTCCTGCCAATCGCAGGCCGCGGCGCCACGGCAACGTGAAATTAAATGGAACGAACCTGGGGAGTTATTGAAAACAAGCCACTTAGCAAAAAATAACGAACCCGGGGAACCCAGTTTCGAACCTGGGAAGCCAATTTCGATCCCGCCAAAGGCCCCAAACCAACCCGCCAAACCTGAGAATCGACCGATTGCATCCCACCTCCCGTTAACATAGAATTCAATTACCCCCGCAATATAAGGAGAACTTCAAGCCATGTTCCGCTTAGATTCCGATCGCAGCGTCGAGTTCTGTGACGGCCTGCGTCGGCGCGATTTTCTCCACGCCGGCGCGCTCTCGTTCCTCGGTCTCGGCCTCGGCGACATGCTCAGCCTCAAGGCCGCGGGCGTCACCGATCCCGCCAAAGCCGACCGAAACTGCATCATGCTCTTCCTGGTCGGCGGCCCTTCCCAACTGGACACCTGGGACATGAAACCCAACGCGCCCTCCGAGGTTCGCGGCCCCTATTCGCCCATCAAGACCAATGTCCCCGGGATCGAGATCTCCGAAAATTTCCCGCGCATGGCCAAACACGCGGATAAGTTCTCCCTCATCCGCAGCTGTTATCATTCAGCCGCCGCCGTCCACGACACCGGACATCAGATGATGCAGACCGGCCGCTTATTTCAGGGCGGCATCGAGTACCCGCACATCGGATGCGTACTCTCCAAGCTCAAAGGTCCCAAGGGCGACGTTCCGGCTCACGTCCTTCTTCCGCGGCCTATCGGCAATACCGGCGGTAACATGCCCCACGGCCAGACCGCCGGATTCCTCGGCAAGACCTTCGATCCTTTCGTCCTCAACGCCGACCCGTCCGACCCCAACTTCAAGGTTCCCGACTTACTGCCGCCCGATTACCTCGAACCTTTCCGTGTCGATCGCCGTAAGAACTGGCGCGAGATGATCGATGCCAGCGTGAGTAAGTTCGAGACTTCGCAGGACGCCCGGCTGCTCGATTCGACGTTCCACTCGGCTTACACCCTGATGAGTTCCACCAAGGCGCGTGCCGCTTTCGAACTCAATCAGGAGCCGGAGAGTGTTCGCCAGAAATATGGATACAACCGCTTCGGCCAGAGTTGCCTGCTTGCGCGCCGCATGATCGAAGCCGGCGTCCGCTTCGTCACCGTCAATATGTTCGAAACCGTTTTCGATGAGATCACGTGGGACATTCACGGTTCGAAGCCGTTCAGCCCGATTAGTTGTTACCGTGACTTAGTCGGACCGATGTTCGATATGGCCTACAGTTCCTTGCTTGAGGACCTCTCGCAGCGCGGTCTGTTGGACGACACGATGGTCGTCTCGCTCGGCGAGTTCGGTCGCACGCCCAAGATCAATCCCGCGGGCGGGCGCGATCACTGGCCGCAATGCTGGACGATAACAATGGCCGGAGGCGGCGTCAAAGGCGGACAGGTCATCGGGGCGTCCGACGATATCGCCGCCGCTCCTAAAGATCGCCCGGTATCTCCGGGCGAAGTCGCCGCGACCATCTATCACAGCCTCGGCATCCCGCTCGAGCTCGAGCTCCCCGGCGCGCAAGGCCGTCCGATCCCGCTCGTCGAACGCGGCATCCAGCCGGTTCACGAGTTATTCACCTAGAGAATAGGATGCGAAAACTACTCCTGAGTCTCGTCCTCGTATTTCCCGCCGCGGCAAGCACGCTGAGTATCCTGCCGCCCAGCGCGACACTGCGCGGTCCCGAAGCCCGTCACCAGTTCCTGGCCGAAGCTACCGTCGGAACACATAAAGAAGACTGGACAAAGAAAGCGCACTGGACCTCATCAAATCCCGCCATCGCGACGGTCGATGAAGAAGGCGTAGTGACTCCGATCAAGGACGGCGACGCGATCATTACGGCGGCCTCCGGCGACGGCAAAGCCACTGCTCAGATTCACGTTAAAGATGTGGATGCCCCGTTCACCTGGGATTTCAAGAACGATGTTCTCCCGGTAATGACTAAGGTCGGATGCAATCAGGGCGCGTGTCACGGTGCGCTCGCCGGCAAGAACGGCTTCAAACTAACTCTTCGCGGCTACGATCCGGACGCCGATTACGATACCCTCACCCGCCAGTCCTTAGGCCGCCGCGTCAATCTTTCCGAGCCTTCGCACAGCCTGATTCTGCTCAAGCCGACCATGGCCATCGCTCACGGTGGCGGGCAGCGCTTCAAGCCCGATTCGCTCGAATACAAAGTGATCAGCCAGTGGATCGCACAGGGCGCGCCTCGCTCTCCGGAGAACG
>NZ_CAJCHS010000437.1 GCF_903970205.1 Nevskia soli
TATCGCAGGTAATTGTAGCTATGATTAGTCGGCGCTTACATCGCGCGGTTCTAATAGTAGTCGTCATAAGTTCGCAGAATCGAAGATAGGTTGATAGGTATCCCGTTTCAAACGACGTCGCGAAGCGGACCCGCCAACTCCCGGGCGTTGCCGCTCGATCGCCGGGGAAGATAGACGAAGTCCTTTGGCGCCTCAGCGATCCATTGATACTTAATCGTTCGGGCAATGCCGACGATTGTATCCGAGAGGAGCGTGGCCGTCCTTCTCTCGGTAAGTTAACCAAGGGGGAGCCGGCCGGTAGGCGAAAGTTTTCCGTCAGTGCTGTAGTATTGCAACGATATGACGATCAACAGAATCGGACCAGTATCTTGCGCAAAAATCGCAGGCGTGATCTACGCCGCTCTCGGGCTTCTGGCCGGAGCCGTATTGACCGTTGTCGCTTTACTCGAGATGACTGTCTTGGGCACTCGGACAGGCTTTCCCAACTCCGTGTCGCCCCTTGGCGGTGGACTTATCGCGATCGCGGCCATCTTGGTTTTTCCGATCTTCTACGGCCTGGTCGGATTCCTCATCGCGCTCATCGGAGCTTGGATATACAACGTGGCCGCATCCAAGGTGGGCGGCATCGAGATCGAAGTTAGGCAGCGTGCAAACGATCAAGAGGTGAGCATCCCGTAACAGGATGACCAGACGGCGCGAAGCCGGTTCTTGTGCTAACTTCAGGCGAGAACGTGCCTGGATTGAAGCAGCTTCTTGACCGCCGCGACTTTCAACAGGGACCGGTTCGGGCCATCGCGAAACGGCTGTGGTGGCGCGTTCGCTGGCGCTTTTCGAAGAAGCCGTGGATCGTCCGCATGGACGACGGCTCGCGCATCGTTACGCATAAGAGCGGATCGGGCGCGCTGATCTATTACCAGGGCGCTTCCGAGCCGGAGACAAGCTCGTTTCTCGACCGGTTTCTGAAGCCGGGGATGGTGTTCGTCGACGCCGGCGCGCATGTGGGAGAGTACACGGTGCGGGCGGCGCGGCTGGTGGGTCCGAGCGGCCAAGTGCATGCGTTTGAACCGGCGCCCGAGACGTTCGACATCCTGCGGCAGAGCGTCAAGCTGGACGGCTATACCAACGTGCGGCTGAACCGCGCGGCACTCTACGATGCGGACACGACCGTCGAATTTCGGATTGATGAACAACCCACGTTGAGTTCGATCCTTGCGGAAAACACCGAGGGCGATAAGGAGACGATCAAGGTGCCCGCCATGCGCCTCGATACTTACTGGCGCGTGGCAAGCCGGCCGATCGATCTGGTGAAAGTGGATGTCGAAGGCGCGGAACTGGACGTGCTTCACGGCGCCACCGGGCTACTCGCGCGACCCTTCTGGATCTTTGAATACTCAAGTGATAACTACGCGCAACAGGGCCACCAGGCAGCTGATGTGTTAGGCGCGTTCCGTGATTTGGGCTATGAGCTATGGCGATGGGACGGCAAACGCGCGTCGCCTCTACTAGAACAGGAGTTGCGCGGGATTACTTCGACCAACATCGTCGCCGCGCCGCGGGACTGGCAGGGCTTTGCATAACTGCGCGAAGCAGCAAACTTCACTTACTTTCCGGCGGTATAATACTCAGGCGCAGCGATCGAAAGCCCGCGTAGGAGGACCAAATGAGTTGGAGCCTGATCAAGTCCATTCAGAACGATACGGACTTGCGCCTGATACTCCCCTTCGGGTTGAACTTGAGAATAGGCGACATCGTCAGCGTGAGCCGAAAAGATGGTAGCTTTACCTCGAAGGAAGGATCCGTCCGCCGCAGTCGGCTGGCGTCGATCTCTTCCAGCAATCCGGCAAAAGTGTCTCTGTCCAATTCCGTGCGCAAGGAACCGCTTCAACACTATTCCCGGAATTGCCCAGTGTAAGTGCGGGGTTCGACATCGCGTTCAGCTCGGCCAATTCGTGGTTGCTGGCGTTGGTTGATCGGCAGATTCGTACTCTGGACGATCTCGACCGCTTTCGCCGGGCGATACTGGACTCACATCACTGGGGTGTTTGGAAGCCGGATTGGTGTCTGATTACTTCTCTGGCGACCGCCGACCGATGCACTTTGATTGCATCCAACTCAGCGAACACCAACGTTGCTGTGAATCTAAGTGGTACATTCGATCCGGCCGCGCCCGTAGAGATGAAACTTACCGCGGGCGCTTCAATCGCCGCGGCGAACCAACAACTCATCCAATCGATCGTTTCTCAGCCGTCTTCAATCGCATGTTCCGGCTTGAGAGTTCGCGACCATTCGTGGTCCGATCCAAGCGTGGGAGTTCTGGCAAAACGCGGACTCTTTTGAGTAGTTCCTGATAATCTGAGATCATGCTGTCGCCCGATGAAAAATCGCAACTGATAGCGGCCCTCCGCATTTGGGCGAAGACTGAACGCAATCAACCGGTACTCGGATTTATCGGTGGCGGCAAGATCCTGACGCCGTGGGAGATCGTTTCCGCTGTCGAACGGGAGAGCGAAGATGGCGAGGCGGTACTCGAAGTTCTGGAGCATGGAGTCCGGCGCGAAGGCATCTCCAGAGTAGTTGGCCGTCTGACTGAGCTACTGACGTGGACGACCTTTCACCCGCCGATCGCGCGCACATCCTAGCCGCTCTTAAATCCGCAGGGAACCTCATCTGCTATTTCGGACATGGGAATGAGCACTCCTGGCTCACTGCCGGCGTCAGCACGGCGATAAGTTCTGATTTCGTCCCCGCTACCGGGAAAGCGGTCGTTTCGATTGCCTGCAGAACCGGATGCAATTTGGGTCCCGACGCGATCACTGCGGGAGTAGAAGCGTGGCTGGGTTTTACGATCAAAGTAGCAGTCATTGCGCCGCACCTCGGGCTCGATCCGATCGGAGATGCAATCGTGGCGGGAGTATCCGTTCTCGGCTCCGGCAAGACGATGCAGGATTCGCGCGATGAGCTGTACTCTGAACTCGATAATGTCGCAACCGGCTACGACACGGGTAAGTGGAGCAGCCATCCCGGAGCGGCTCTTAAATATTACGCTGCCCTTGCCATGCGTGACCACATCGTTCTACACGGGACGACCACTTTCGTCCCGCTATAACATTATTACTACTGCGGATTCTCATGCGACCGGTCGCTATCCTGCGGCTTCTCTCCGTCGCCATATAACGACGGCGCTTTCTTCTTCTGCGCCGCTTCCTTTTGATCGGCTTGCTTCTTCTCGGCAGCTTCCGCCGGCGTCATCATCGCCTCGCGTTGCTTCTCTTCCTTGCGCTCCGCCGCCTTGATCTCTCCCGCCCGATGACCCAAATCCTCGCCGGCCGTCTCCAGACTATCCTTAGTCGTATCGATATCCTGCTTCAACGCGAACTCATACCGGCCTTCGTCCTTCGGGTGTAACTCCGCGAGCTTCTCCAGTTGATCCAACAGCTTCTTCTCGCTCTGCTGCAGCGAGGCAACGCCCACCGATACGTCTTTACTCCGCTTCAGCGCATCGTCCGTCACCGTATCGATAGCGTCTATGATCTTGCCGTAGTCATCCAGTAAGTCATGCACTAATGCGGACCGGCCCGGCTTCTCCTTACTTAACAGCTGTTCGACTTGATCGATCCGCTGGCGCGCGAACTTGACATAGAGCTGAACCCGTAGATTCGGATCCTGCGCTTCACGAATCTGATCCGTCTCGTCCGCGGTCAAAAAGTCGCGCTGCGCCCAGATTGGCGTTATGCCGGCCACAACCAACGCGGCAACGAATACTACCCGCATCGTCACTTTCCGGTTATGATCTGAGTTACCCATTGGTCGTGAATCTCCTGCACCTTTGCCAGCGGACCTTCGATCATCTTGCGGTCCTCATAGTCCATTGCGTTCTGCAGCCCTTCCAGTCTCCGCAGCAACTCGTGAGTCGCGGTCTCTACCGTCTTGAACGGCCGCGCATGGCGGCGCGGGTTCTTCCCGGATTCGTCCAATGCATCCCGCGCCATCTCGACTGCCGCCTGCACTTGTTGTAGCGCCTCCGCGGTTGCCGCGGTATCGCCTTTGTCGTAGGCCGTCCGCGCCACGACGAACTCTTCCCCGGCATAGTCGACCGCCAGCTTGGCGCGCTTCTCTAAGTTAGGCTCGCTCTGGACCGTCTTCAAGTCCGTGGCCCACAAACTCGCCCCGGCGGCGAATAAAACAACCCACTTCTGAATCACCGGTGTAACTCCTGTTCAATAATCCGAATCCGCTGCCGCGCCGCAAATTCCTGATCCGGAAACTTACCTTCGCTCATCGTCAGAAACTGCTTGTAACTCGCCACGGCCTGCGGTTTCTGATGTAACTTATCGAGCGTAATGGCCCGCAGATACACATCCCCCGGTAACTCGCGTCCCAGTGCCTTCACATGATCCAACGCGGCTAACCCGTCCGCCAGACGATCCGTCAGGATCAGTTGCCCGGCTAACTCATTCCAGGCATCCACCGCATCCGGCTTGATCTTCGCCGCCGCCGCAAATTGATTCGCCGCATCCAGCGGTTTCTTTGCATCCCGGAGCGTACGCCCGAAAATCATGCGGAGTTCATAGTTTCCCGGCTCGGCTTGCACCGCCTTGGCGAGTTGCTCCATCTGTTTGCCGGGTTCTTTGTTGATCCCGTATGCCGTGGCCAGCGCCAGCCGGTTGGCGGCCGTCGGCGAATCGTTCACAGCCTTTTCCAGCCGCGGAATCGCGTCCCCAAACTGTTTACTTTCGATCAGCAGTTCGCCGAGCCGCTCCTGCGCCCCCGCATTCTCCGGAAACTGTTTGTATAACTCGATGGCAACCGCCGCATTGCCCGCCTTTTCCTCAGCCGCCGCGAGTTCCAGCAGCGCATCCTTGTAAGTCGGATCCTGAAGGGCAGCCTTGCGGAACCAGGGCTCCGCATCGGCCAGACGCCCTTGCTGCAGCAGCGCGCGGGCTAACGAAAGCTCCGCCGGCGCCGCCGTTGGATTCACTTTCAACGCCGCTTCCAGATACGTTTCCGCTTCAGCCGCTTTACCGGTGCGTAACAACGCATCCCCCAGGTAGTAGCTTGGACGGAACTCACTGGGTTTCTGTTTCGCGGCTTCCATCAAAGGCGCAATCGCGTCGGCGTCGCGCTTATTCCGCAGGAACAAAATGCCCAAATTCAGCTCCGCCTGATACAGACCCGGTTTGAGTTCTAAAGTCTTCTGATACTCCGCGATCGCCTCATCGTCGCGATGCAGCAGGCTATCCGCCAGCGCCAGGTGAAAGTGCGCCGCGTAGTCCTTCGGATCGGCCGCCACTGCTTTCTGAAACAGCGCCGCCGCTTCGTCGTTCCGGTTCGCATCCAGCGCTTTGCGCCCCTGATCGACATAATCCGGGTTCTGAAACGCGGCCAACAGAAGCGCGATCCAAAGGCTCATACCCGGAAACTCATACAAAGAGTCTACCCGGAAAGGTAGCGTCCCGTATGCGACCGCGGCTCGCGGGCGATGTCTTCGGGGCGGCCCACCGCGACGACCTCGCCTCCGCCTTCGCCCCCTTCCGGACCCATGTCGATCACCCAATCCGCTGCGCGAATGACATCCAGATTATGCTCGATGATCAACAAACTGCCACCCTGCTCCACCAGCCGGTCGAACGCTGTCAGCAGCTTCGAAATGTCATCGAAATGCAGCCCGGTGGTCGGTTCATCAAACAGGAACAGCGTCCCCGCCGACGAAGCATCTGCCAGCCGCGCCGCCAGTTTCACGCGCTGCGCTTCACCGCCCGATAGCGTCGTCGCCGATTGCCCAAGCCGCAGATAACCGAGCCCGACATCGCACAGCAGCTGGAGCTTCGTCACCAGCCGCTTGGTTTCCCGGAAGAAGTCCACGGCCTCCCTCACCGTCAGGCCAAGAACCTCGTGAATGTTCTTGTCTTTGTACCGGATCTCCAGAATCCCGCTCTTAAAGCGCGTCCCCTTGCACTCCTCGCACACCAGCTCCACGTCGGCGAGAAACTGCATCTCGACGGACACCGTCCCATCGCCCTGGCACACTTCGCACCGCCCGCCCGGTACGTTGAACGAGAAATGTCCCGCCGTATAGCCCCGCCGCTCCGCATCTCTCGTCGACGCGAACAATCCGCGGATAATGTCGAACGCCTTCACGTAAGTCACCGGATTCGATCGCGGCGTGCGCCCGATCGGCGACTGATCGATCATCACCACCTCGCTGATCATCCCCGCGTTTTCCACCGAGCGGCAATGCATCTTATGCACCTGCTCCGTGACATCCTCGCCTTCACCTTCCCCGCCGGCGGGCTCCTGGCGATGCGCCAGCGCCCGATAAATCACATCGTGAACCAGGGTGCTCTTGCCCGACCCCGACACCCCTGTGATCACGACCATCGCGTTCAGCGGAATCTCGACATCCACGTTCTTCAGGTTGTGCAGCCGCGCGCCGTGAAACCGCAGCATCCGCTCGCGCCGGATTTCCCTCGGCTCGCGCTCCGTAGCCACAGTCATCTCGCCTCGCAAGTACCGCGCGGTCAACGACCTCACGCCGTCCGCCGCCAGTTTCGCGTAAGAATCGGCGAAAATCACATGGCCGCCCAGCTCACCCGCGCCGGGGCCCAGATCGACAATGTAATCCGCCGCGCGCATCACCTCGGGATCATGCTCGACAACCACGATCGTGTTCCCGAGGTCGCGCAGCTCCTTTAGGATGTGGATCAACCGCTCCGTATCGCGCGTGTGCAGCCCGATCGAAGGCTCGTCCAGCACGTAACAGGACCCGACCAGCCGCGATCCCAGACACGTCGCCAGCTGAATCCGCTGCGCTTCGCCGCCGGATAGCGTCATCGACATCCGGTCCAGCGTGATGTAATCCAGCCCCACGTCGTTCAGGAACCGCAGCCGCTGCCGCAGTTCTACCAGCACCTTGTCGGCGATTGCGCTTTCCTCCGGCGTGAGCTGCAGCGCCTGGATAAACGCATAAGCGCACGCGATGTTCAGCTTCAGCACGTCCGCGATGTTCTTATCGCCCACGCGCACCCACAGCGCCTCTTTGCGCAACCGGGTCCCATGGCACTCCGGACACCGTGAATACCCGCGATACTTACTCAGGAACACGCGTACGTGCAGCTTGTATTTCTTCGTTTCCAGAAAGGCGAAGAACTCGCGCACGCCGGCGAATACCGTCTCCTGCTCGGCTTCGGTCAGATCGCAAAACGGCACGTTCATCCGAACTTTCTGCCGCGCTTTCTTCGCGAAAGCCGTTCGCCACTCTTTGCCCTTCGGCTTCGTCCAGGGCTCAACCGCGCCTTCGTCCAATGAGAGCGACCGGTTCGGAATCGCCAGATCCATACTGAAGTCGATCGTGTTCCCAAATCCCTGGCAGCGCGGACACGCCCCCGCCGGACTGTTGAAGCTGAACAGGATGGGCTCCGGTTCGCGGTACTCGATATTGCAGTACTTGCAAGCGAACTTCTCGTTGAACCGCAGCCGCTCGCCCGACGCCGCGTTTTCGAACACAACCTCAGACGACTCCCGATAACAGGTCTCGACCGTATCGACCAGCCGCTGCCGCAAATCCGGCCCGATCGTCAGCCGGTCCGCCAGCACAAACAGCGGCTGCGTGAAGTCGACCTCCAGGAGCGACTCCGGCGTCGAAAACTCGAAGGTTCGCCCGTTCTGGAATAACCGCGCGAACCCCTTCCGGCGGAGATCGAAGAGCTTCGCATTCCGTTCTTCTTCGCTCGAGCCGTACGGCACCGGGAATAATACATACCAGCGCGAGCGATCCGGCTGCGCCAGCATCTGCTCCGCAACCCGGTCCACGGTGTCGCGCTGCACTTGCCGTCCGCAATTAAAACAAAATGTGCGGCCGATTCGCGCAAACAAGAGCCGCAGGAAGTCGTAACACTCGGTCGAAGTCGCCACCGTCGACCGCGGATTCCGCGTGGTTGTCTTCTGACGAATCGCGATCGCCGGAGCAATGCCATCGATATCGTCGACATCCGGCTTCTCCATGCGCTCCAGAAATTGGCGCGCATACGCTGAGAGCGACTCCACGTAGCGCCGCTGCCCTTCCGCGTAGATAGTGTCAAAAGCGAGCGAGCTTTTCCCGGAACCCGAGACGCCGGTGATCACCGTGATCTTGTTGTGCGGGATATCGACCGAGACGTTCTTTAGGTTGTGTACGCGTGCTCCGCGTATGGAAATTGACTCTTCCAGACTGTTTTGAGGGGTGATACTTTGATTATCTCAACAGTGTGGCAAGACGCGGCTCAACACCCGGCTAAACACCAGTCTCAACACCCGGCTCAACACCAGTCTCAACCGTGCAGGTCGAGGACACTCACCTGCGGCCGGCAGTTAAAACGCACGCCATCGAGATTCCCGACACCCGCGCTGACATAAATCTGCCGGTCGTTCCACGGTTTCAGGCCTTTGATGTAGCGCTTATCCTTGACCGGAGCGGGCGAAAAATCGAGCACGGGCATCACGACCTGGCCCCCATGCGTGTGACCCGCGAGCATCAGATCCCAGCGGAAATCCGCCATCAGTTCTTTTGCATCCGGATTATGCGTCAACACAACCTGCGGCACATCATCTTGCGGGATACCCTGGAACGCCAGTTCCGGCGCGCACCAGCCGGACCACAGATCGCCCGTCCCGACAATCCGCAGGCGTTGCCCTCGAACGGTCAATTCCATCCATCGATTCTGCAGCAGCGGAATGTTGGCCGCCTGCAGCAGTTCGATAGCGCTCACGAGCACACCGTGCTTCTGGCTCGGTTCGCTGGCCCAACCGAGGTCATGATTTCCGAGCACTGCGACGCAAAGCGCCTGAGCTTGCACCCGCTGCAGCACCGGCACGTACCAATCCGGGAACCATTTCTTCTCGTGCGTGATGAAGTCGCCCGTGAGGCAGACCACATCGGGCTTTTGCGCCAGCGCGACGTCGATGGAGCGCTCGATCAGGGCATTCGGCACCACATCGGAGGAGTGGAAGTCCGAGAGCTGTGCGATTCGGATCGTCTTACCCAGCTGGATTCCGGCTGTCTTGATACCGGGAAGCCGCACCGGTTGGCGGTCGACCTCCAACCACTCCGGCTCCAAATAATGCGCGTACGCCCCTACCGGAAGGGCGGCGAGCGGAGCGGCAAGCAGCGGAATGCGAAGGAACCTACGCCGATTCACAATCAATTTTATCAGGGAGATGCAAGCCCGCGCCGTCTAACTGCTCAGCCGGAAAGAATTCAAAACGTGCTGCATTCCGTCCAGCCTCGCGCCGCCTGCGCAACAGTCCCGGCGCGACCGTTCCAGACCGGTCAGAACCGCCGCGCCGCGGATATAGAGCTGCCGTAATTCCGTTAGATCGGCCGTTGTGAACCCCTTCGTGCTCCGGGTAACCATCGTGGACACCCGCTGCACGGCATCCGCCCGTTCCGCGATCGCCCGCTCCATCTCTGCGGTCCCCTGCGCACGTTCAATTTGTTCGGTAGTGACTCGCAATTGACGCATCGCGGCAAAAACCGTTGACGATTCCATTATTTGCTAGATCGGCCAAACCACCCGAATTCTTTAGGCTCCACGGCGGTTAGCTTCGCGGCTGAATGCATACCCGCTGAGGTGTTGCTGGAGTTGGATTTGGCCGCAATCAAGGGTGGAGTTATCCCCGGTCTCGTCGCCAAAGTCAAAGACTTCGTATCGAGCGATGACACCGTGGCCGCCTTCGGACTGTTCGAGGGGACCATCGTCCCTTCCGCCATCCGCGTGGATACGCCCGTCGTGGATACGCCCGTCGCGCATTCCAGTTCCACGACAGCGGGATCATTCGCCAGATTCAACTCACCCATTCGGACGGTCCCGACAGAGAGTTGGGGGACGTTTAGGATGTCCCCCAGAACAGCCAACCTATGCCTGCGTGCTCTTCTTCCGCAGTCGGCCTAAGAACGCAGCTCCAGCCATCAACGCAGCCCCGCTCGACAGCAGCGTCAGTGACCCGGGCTCCGGAACGGCATTCACGCCGGGAAGATTTCCCGAAAATGGCGCATAGTGCGTCTCGCCCGTGCCACTCATCGAAAGCGCAATCACTGTCCCGTTGATCTGCCCGTTATTAAACGTGAACGCGGCATCCGGCGCCAGGATACTTCCATACAAGCCGCCCGACCCGGTCAGCGAAGTTGCATCGGTGAAGTTAAACAGAACGTTCTGATAAGAAACGCCATTTACCGAGTAACCTGTGTTCGGAAAGGTACCCGACCCGCCGTCAACATTGATCAGTACCGTCGAGCCCGCCGGCGCATCGATAACAAAGCCGCCCGTCGCCGCCGCTAACTGGGCTGTCGTGATGTCGAAAACATTCAGTCCGCTATTGGTTCCCGATAAGGTTAGAGTCCCGTAGGATAGAGTCGCGGTCCCGGTCTGTGCCAGGGCGCCCCAAGAGGTCGATTCATTGTCGATGGTGCTCTGGAAGCCGGCGAAATCGACGATGCTGCTGATGGCTGCTGGAGAGCCTGAAATTCCACTCGGTCCACCCGTATTCTGATTGATCCACGACGTCGCCGCGACCATACCGTCAATCTGACCACCCGTCGTGTTGAGAGTACCGCCGACGTTCATGTTGCCGCCCGACGTGACACTCGTCAACGTCGCGTTGCCACCCACCGCGATGCCGCCGAAGTCCGTTTGCCCGTTTTGATAAGTGAGGTTGCCGCCAACTACAAGGCTGTAAGGATATAGGGAACTGGAGGACCCTAGGTCGTTACCAATCCCGAAGTTTGTCAATGTAGCGTTTCCACCCACGGCAACGCGGCCCTGCGAATCCGCATTCCCCGAGAAATTTCCAAATGTGAAAACGTTGTAGCCCTCCGCCACTCCGAGGTCCGAGGCAGAGGCACACGCCGCGGCGCCACATAGCAATGCTAGTGCTTGTATACTCTTCATTAGTTTGTCTTAGGGCCGCGTCGGTAGATCTGCCGAATCGGCTATGAATGCAGGTTAACAAGTTTTGTTCTGATTTCAGAACAATGTTCTGAATTCAGAACGGCTTTAGTACTGGACCTTAGAACTAGTACTCCGCTGTTGCAGAATGAAACGGGCGGCTATTTCCTGCCCGGATCTTGAATCGCCGACACCTTGCCCTTAGACCATTTCTCCATATCGTTCGGCGGCCGGAAGTCGTGCATATCGAATATGCGCCACGGCTCCCCAGGCGCGGCAACCCCCAGCACAAGGGCCACGGAGAAACGCGGGCCCTGGAAATACTCGACCGCGATCTCATACACCCCGCGCGTCAGCGTCGCGCCGGAGCTCACCGCTGTCGGCCCATGCTGGCCGTCATTACTAAGTACGGTCTTGTTATTCAGTCTTAGCCGGGCGCCGTCGTCGGACAATATACTGAACCGGTAAGTGCCCGGCTTCTCGACATAGATTTTCCCGGTATATTCAATGCCGAACCACTCATATCGATCCGTGATTCCCGGGAAACCTTGCGTGAAGCTCTGCGGCCATACATTCAGCGAACTTGTATATATCGTACCTACCGGAGTGAGTCGTCGAAAGTCGGGAAGCTTCGAAGTATTCGCCGGCAGATCGTAAATGCGCCCCTGCAGACCCGCCGAATCAACGACGCTTGTACCGAAGGTATAGGGCGCCGGTTCGGACGTGTCCTGGAAAGGATCGGCCGTGTCCTGGAAAGGATCGGCCGTGAGAATATGAGCGGCGGCAATGGCGAATAACAGACAGCGCAAACTCTATGATATGTGGCCTCGCTGCATCGATAACGCCGCGTGCATTCTGATCCGGGTATAGGGCATGATATCTAAGATAAGTGCCGAAACTAAGCGAACCTGGAACCTTCAGCGGCGTCGCGCTCGGAGTAACTCCGCCGGTAACACCGGCTGCCGGACGAGAACACGACAGGGTCGTTTCTTGATTAGATCGGTCGCCGACCCGCCGAAGGAGGTGGAGAAGACCAAGAAGATATTTCCGTAGAAATTACGGCTTTGCCCGAAACGGCTAACGCCGTGAAGCGTCCGGCCATGGAAGCTAGCGCGCGAGACTTCATCAGGAGCCGCGGGCCATTAAGTCAGCCGAAATTCACCGCCGTCGTATTTCCTCCGCAAAGTAACACGCCCACCCGCTCGCCGGGCGATGCCTGGTAACCGCCCGTCATCAAGGCCGCAAACGCCGCGGCACCGCCCGGTTCGGTCGCGACGCGCAGCACGTTCCACAACGCGCGCTGGGAGTCTAAGATCGCCGCGTCCGGCACAAGCACCACGCGCTCCACGAACTCTCGGGCAATGGGATAGACCAGTTCTCCGACGCGTTTCGGAGCGAGCGAATCGGCCGCGACCCCGCCCGCGGGCGCATCCACCGGCCGGCCCTCCGCGAACGCCCGTTCGAGCGTCGGCGCGCTCTCCGGCTCCACCGCCACGATGCGAACCCGGCCGCGATACCAGGCGGCGATCCCCGCGATCAATCCCCCGCCGCCCACGGCGACCAGTAGCGTATCGAGCTCCGGACTTTGCTGCTCCCACTCCCGGCCCAGCGTGCCTTGGCCCAGCAGCGTATCCGGCTGATCGAACGCATGGATCGCCAGAGCGCCCGACTCCGCGACCCACGCTTCGCTCGCCGCCAGCGCGTCGGCATACCGTTCGCCGCCGATGATAAGCTGGGCGCCATAGCTTCGGATGCGTTCGATCTTCGCCGTCGAAGCGACACTCGGCACGAAGACGGTCGCGGGTACCCCAACCTTGTTCGCCGCATACGCGACGGCAACTCCGTGATTTCCGCCGGATGCCGCCACAACTCCCGCGGGCGGAGCGTTCCGGGCAAGCAGGTTCGCAAATGCGCCCCGCGTCTTGAATGATCCGGCATGCTGCATCAGCTCCAGCTTGAACGCAAGACGTAAGGGCGCCAGCCCGAAATCCGCCCCATCGGCATCCAGCACCGGGGTTCGCCGGATCCACGGGTGAATGAGATGGGCCGTGGCTTCGATTCCCGCGGGCGTGATTGCGTTCCGGGTTGTGTCGTGCGTCACGCTTCCGATTATCGGTCGTGGCACGGGGTAACGAGAGCGGCCCCAAAACCATCATTCTGTTTTGCCGCGAGTTCTTCTCCTCCTTTGCCTGGCCACCGGTGTCGCCTGGTGTCAATCCGGCGTGGTGCGCTCCGGAAACCAGCCGATTCCGGGCGCGACCGTCACCGCGACCGAAGACGGAAAGACGTATTCGACCGTTACCGGGCCGGACGGCCGCTTCGGCTTCGATTCGGTACCGGGCGGCAAGGGTACGGTGGAAGTTCAGATGTTCGGCTTCGAAACGGCACAGAAGCCTGCCGTTTTCGGCCCGGTCGGACCCGATCTCGAATTCAATCTGCAGCTCGCGCAATCGCAGATGGCGCGGCGCATGGGCCAGTTCGGTTCGCGCGGCACGCAGACGGACCCCAACGCCACGCAGCTGGAAAATGAGATTGCGACCGCCACGGCGCCACCTGTAACCAACCCCGCGCCGACCAGCAGTAATGAGTCGTTTCTGGTGTCGGGCAGTCTGAGCGGAGGCTTGGCGCAGAACGCTGCGCCGGACAGCGGATTCGGTCCGCCCCCGGGGGCCGGTCCGGGCGGGCTGGGTGGGCCGGGTGGCGCGGGAGAAACGGGTCCGGGAGGCACGGCTCCGGGCTTCAGTCAGTCCGGTGGAGGCGGCTTTGGGGGCGGGGGCGGCGGAGGTGGGTTCGGCGGTGGAGGCGGGGGCTTCGGAGGCGGCGGCCGCGGCGGCGGTGGTGGCGGACCGGGCGGCGGCAACTGGCAGCGCGGCGGGAATCGCGGTCCTGCGCAATTTGGCAACCGGCGTCGTCCCGCGCAGATTCACGGTCTGATCTTCGGCACTCTCAATAACTCGGTGCTGGATGCGAAACCGTTCTCGATTAGCGGTTCCGACGTCCCGCAGCCCGCCTACGCACAAGTCCGTTATGGCTTTCTCGCGGCGGGCCCGTTGACCATCCCGAAGATCATCAAAGACCCGAGTACTTTCTTCTCGATCAGCTATTACGGGACCCGCGCCAAGAACCCGCAAGTGAACTTCTCGACCGTTCCCACGGAGGAAGAACGTCAGGGTAACTTCTCGCAAGCGGTGCAGTCCGCGGGCGCCAATCAGACTGCGCCCGTTCAGCTTTTCTATCCGGGAACGACAACTCCGATCCCCAACAGCGTGATTCCCGCCTCGATGATTAGCCCGATCGCGCAGGGCTTGCTCCAATACATTCCGCTGCCGAACGCACCCGGCTTAGTCAATAACTATTTCTATGACTCCGCCGTGAATGCGAACAGCGATAACGTGAATGGACGCATCCAGCGCAACATTACATCGAAGGACCGGCTGGCTTACCACCTGAGCTACCAGGACCGGAATGGCCAGACCGTGCAGGCGTTTGGGTTTACCGATCTTACCAGCGGCTATGGGTTAGCTACCGACTTATCGTGGACGCATAACTTCAGCCCGACGCTGATCAATACGGCACAGGTTACTTTCAATCGCAATCGCAATGAGACGACTCCTTACTTCGCGAACGGTCCGGATGTCGCCGCGGAACTCGGGATTGCGGGAACTTCCACGAGTCCCGTAAACTACGGACCTCCTAACTTAAACTTCACCAACTTCGCGTCGCTGTCCGACTCGGCTCCGATTCTCACGCGGAATCAAGCTCAAACCGGGAACGACAACTTCCTCATCGTCCGCGGAAAGCACTCCGTAAGACTCGGGTTTATCTACGCGCGTAATGATCTTTCGACCATCACCGATCAGAACGGGCGCGGTACCTTTAACTTTACCGGCATTTCCACCAGCGAAATCGGCGCGGATGGACTGCCGGTAGCGAACACGGGTTACGACTTCGCGGATTTCCTTCTCGGGCTTCCGCAGTCCAGTTCCATTCGCTACGGCGATGCCAGCACTTACTTCTCACAGAATGTTCTAACCGGTTACGTGAATGATGATTGGAAGGCGCTCTCCGGTCTTACTTTCAATGTCGGACTCCGCTATGAGTACTTCTCGCCCTTCTCCGAGAAGTACAACCAGATCGCCAATTTGGATGTCGCCCCGAACGACTCGGCGGTTGCGGTGGTTACTCCCGGTGAAACCGGACCTTACTCCGGTGTGTTCCCGTCGGGTCTGGTAAATCCGCAGTATCACAATTTTTCTCCGCGCTTCGGTCTGGCGTGGAAGGTGCCCCATCTCAAGAAATCGACGCTCGTCCGCTCCGGGTATGGCATCTACTACAACACCCAGGCTTATCAACCGATCACGTCGCGGTTGGCCGAGCAACCTCCGTTCGCGGTTTCGGATTCAGTCAACACCAGTCCGGAAGACGTCCTTACTCTAGCTCAAGGTTTCGTGAACACTTCACCGTCCGATATTACGAACACTTACGCCATTGCGAAGAGCTACAAAGTTCCGTATGCGCAGACCTGGACGTTTTCTATCCAGCGCGACCTCTGGCACGGGATCGTTTCCGAAGTAAACTACCTTGGCACCAAAGGTACCCACCTGGATGTCGAGACCGAACCGAACGAAGGGCCGTCCGCCAACCTGACTGCCGCGCAGCGTACTCAGTTGGGTGACGCGGTTGGGTTCATTTACGACACCTCGGTTGGCAACTCGATCTACAACGGTCTGACGGTCCGCGTGCAGCAGCGCTTCCGGCGCGGCGTGTCATGGATCGTAAACTACGTTTATTCCAAGTCGATTGACGATTCCACCACGTTCGGCGGCGTCGGTAACACCGTGGCTGAGAACTGGCTCGATCTCGAGGGCGACCGCGGACTATCCAGCTTCGACCGGCGTCAGGTGCTGACCGCAAGTTGGGTTTTGACTTCGCCGATCGGCGGCCAGGGGTCGCATTTCGCGCCCGATAGTTGGACTGCGCGGCTGCTAAAGGACTGGCAGCTGAGCGGCAGCCTTACCGCGGAGACCGGGATTCCATTTACCGCTCGCGCGCTTGGGAACGAGGCAATACTCGCGCAGACAAACGGCGTGGGCAGCGCTCGCGCGGAGGCGACCGGACTTCCCGTAACTTCTTCGACCGGCTTTTTCGATCTGGCGGCGTTCGCGGTTCCAGCCTCGGGTACTTTCGGCGATGCCGGGCGCAACACCATCCCGGGCCCGGATCTGATTTCCGTAAACTTATCTTTTGGCCGGTCGTTCCAGTTCGGAGAGTCGCGCCGCCGGCTCGAGTTGCGCTTCGAAACCACCAACGCGCTCAACCAGGTTAATTACACCAGCATTAATACCGTCGTGAACGCGATCAACTACGGAGCGCCGCTGGCTACCAGCGGCATGCGCCAGGCGTCGATTGTATTGAGGTTCAGATTCTAATGGTCCGGCGATTCGTAGCGCTTCTGATTTCCACGCTCCTCGCAATACCCGCTCTTCCGCAGGACGCGAACTTCAGCACGACGGTAAAACTCGTGGTCGTCGACTGCATTGTGACGGATAAAAACGGCCGCCCCATCGAAACCCTCACCCAAGACGATTTCCAGATATTTGAAGACGGCAAGCCGCAGCAGATTCGGACCGCCGAGCTGCAGCGGCTGAATACCAAACCGCTTCCGCCGACGAGTTTCGCTGCCCGCAACGCGCCGCTGCCTCCGAGGCCCAAGTCGCAGCCGGTCGACACGGCTGCCGCCCTCACCAAGTACCAGGATCGCCGGCTGATCGTGATTTTCCTCGATTTCTCCAGCATGGACACGCCCGAACAGATCCGGGCGACTCAGGCAGCGGAGAAGTTCATTTCCACGCAGTTGACCGCGAGCGACATGGTTTCGATCATGATGTACTCCAGTTCACTGCAAACGTTAGTCGATTTCACCGACGACCGCGATCTACTGCTGGCCACGCTTCATAAGGTGCATATCGGTGAAGGCGCTGAACTGGTCGGCCAGGCGGATGAGGGCGCGGACTCGCAAGATCAGAGCGGGCAGTTCGTGGCCGATGAAACCGAGTTCAACATCTTCAACACCGACCTGAAACTGATGGCGCTGGAAGACGCGGCGCGCAAGCTGGCCCCCTACCCGGAACGCAAAGCGCTGGTCTACTTTTCGTCGGGCGTCCAAAAGACCGGCGTCGATAATCAATCGCAGCTGCGCGCCACTGTCAACACGGCTGTCCAATCGAATGTTGCGTTTTACCCGGTCGATGCGCGCGGTTTGACAGCCAGCGCTCCCGGAGGCGATGCGACCCAGGCTGCGGCGGTCGGAAGCAACCTGTACAGCGGCGCCGGTCAGCAAACCCTGCGTGAGAACTTCTACAACCAGCAGGAAACACTCGACACGCTGGCCGCGGATACCGGGGGCAAGGCGCTCCTCGATTCCAACGATCTGACCCTGGGACTGCGCCAAGTCCAACAGGACGTCAACAGCTACTACGTGCTCGCATACTACAGCACCAATACCGCGGAAGATGGCCGCTATCGCCGCATTCAAGTCAAGCTTGCTCCGCGTGCCGCCGTGCTCAAGGCCAAGTTGAGTTATCGCGAGGGCTACTATGCCTCAACGACGTTCGCCAAAATGCGCGAAGCGGATAAGGAAGCGCAGCTCGCGCGGGCATTGGCCAGCGATAATCCCGTGACCGATCTTCCGCTTGCGGTTGAGGTCGATTACTTCCGCGTGGCAAAGGGCAAGTACTTCGTTCCGTTGTCGGTGAAGATTCCGGGTTCCGCGCTGGCGTTTAAGAACAAGGGATCGAAGGCCGCGACGGAACTGGATTTCATCGGCCAGGTGGAAGACGCGAAGAACAAAGCCGTTGCCGCGGTGCGCGATACCATCCCCATCAAGATCGATCAGACGGTCGCGAGCGAGGTAACCCGCAAGCAGATTCAATACGATACCGGCTTTACTTTGGCGCCTGGCAAATACAAGCTTCGCTTTGTGGCGCGCGAGAATGGCGAGGGCAAGACCGGAACCTTCGAGACCGGATTCACGGTTCCGGACCTGGGTTCGGGAGCCGCCCTGCGCATGAGCTCCGTGATTCTGAGTAATCAGCGCGAGCCGGTGAAGCGGCAGATTGCCGGGGCCAATATCAAGAAAAAGCTGCTGGATCAGAATCCTTTGATCGACCCGGCGACCGGACAGAAAACGGTCCCGAACGTGACGCGCGTTTTCCGGCCCGGCCAGAACCTGTCGGTTTACTTCGAGGTTTACGATCCGGCTTCACCTGCCGGCGCGGCGAACGACAATTCTTCCGCGAATCCCGCCAACCGGTTCGCCAGTATCGCGGCGACGGTCGGTTTGTATCAGGGATCGAAGAAGGTGTTCGAAAGCCGCCCCGTGCGTGTGTACCGCCTCAGCGCGCGCGGCGATGGCGTGCTGCCGGTTCGCATCGAAACGCCGCTCACCGGGATTGCGCCCGGCCAGTACACCTGTCAGGTGAACGTGATCGACGAGTTCGGGAAAAAGTTCGCGTTCCCGCGGACTTCGCTGGCGGTTTTGGCGCAAGCTCCCGCGCCTGCGCCAGGGTCGGCCGTGCCGGGGTCGACTCCGCCGGGGTCCTAAGTTGTACTTGCAGCCGTGGTGGGTCCGGGACGTGAGCTGCTAAGTGGGAATGGCGATCCTGTTAAAGCTGTACGCTGCAAGCGGAAGCCGATTCCTTACATCTCTATCGTCTGGATCCTACATCTCGCAGCCACACGACTTGAGTAGATCGAAGAATCACGGAATCCGCCGGTTTGCGAATTTTCGAGTCCGAGCGAATTGGACGCTCTTCCGCGACTCGCGATATTGAGTTTGACAAGCGAGATTGTATCGGCGACCGCAACCGGAATAACATCGACCGGAGCGTACGTGTCAGGCCGTGACGCCGCGGAGCGGTGGAGAAGCCCCTGCAGGAAGGAATCCGC